>NZ_JBFTPJ010000549.1:0-4014 GCF_056398445.1 Variovorax sp. 01T439_2 | reverse complement strand
GCTGAGCGCGGTGGCCGGCGGCTACATCGCGGCGCGCACGGCGGCCGCACTGATCCAATCGACGAAAGCGTCCCAATGACGAATCCCTCCTTCAAGACCCGGCTCGCGCGCAAGGACATCGTGCTCGCGCCCGGCGTGTACGACGCGCTCAGCGCGCTGGTGGCCGAGCAGGCCGGCTTCGAGGCGCTGTACCTCTCGGGCGCCTCCATCGCCTACACGCGGCTCGGCCGCTCCGACATCGGCCTCACCACCTTCACCGAGGTGGAGGACACGCTCGCGCGCATCACCGAGCGCGTGAACCTGCCCGTGATCGTCGATGCCGACACCGGCTTCGGCAACGCGCTCAACACCCAGCGCACCGTGCGCGGCTTCGAGCGCGCGGGTGCGGCCATGGTGCAGATCGAGGACCAGACCTTTCCCAAGCGCTGCGGCCACCTCGACGGCAAGGCCGTGGTGCCCGAGCGCGAGATGGTCGGCAAGCTCAAGGCCGCGCTCGATGCGCGCGCGTCGAGCAACACGCTGATCCTCGCGCGCACCGATGCGGTGGCGGTCGAAGGGCTGGAGGCTGCGCTCGACCGTGCCGAGGCATACCTCGCCTGCGGCGTCGATGCGCTCTTCATCGAGGCGCTGCGCTCGCCCGAGCAGATGGATGCCGCCTGCCGGCGCTTCGGCGACCGCGTGCCGCTGCTGGCCAACATGGTCGAAGGCGGCAGGACGCCGATCCAGGATGCCGATGCGCTGCAGGCCCACGGCTTTCGCATCGCGATCTTTCCGGGCGGCACGGCGCGCGCGGTGGTGCACACGCTGCAGGGCTACTACGCGAGCCTGCACCGGCACCGCACCACGCAGCCCTGGYGGCCGCAGATGCTGGACTTCGACGCGCTCAACGAGGTGATCGGCACGCCGGAGCTGATGCGCACCGGCCAGAAGTACGACTGACCCGCTGCGTCTTCAACGCAGCACGCGGATCAGTTCGTCGTACACCAGCCGCACGCGCGCCGGCACCGGCGCACGCTGCGGGCGGTAGACGTGGATCGGCCAGGGCTCGGGCGCCTCGGCCTCCAGCACGGGCAGCATCGCGCCTGTGCGCAGCCACGGTTCCGCCAGCGGCCCGATCAGCTGCCCGAAGCCCACGCCCGCGAGCACGGCGGCGCATTCGGCATCGATGCTGTCGGTCACGAAGGCGGGCGAGGACACCGTCACCACCCGCCGCCTGCTGAAGGCCCACGGCCAAGGGCGACCCGAGCTGCGGTCGATCAGCGCGGTGAGCGGCAGCGCCGCAAGCGCATCGAGGCCCTGCGGCCGGCCCACTCTTTCGATGAGCGCCGGCGCTGCCACCACATGCAGCGCCATCTTGCCGACGGCGCGTGCCACGAAGCGCGCGTCGCGCATCGGCCCCACGCGCACGCCGATGTCGATCTGCTCGTCGACCACGTCGGCATGCTGCTCCGACAGGCGCAGGTCGAGCACCAGCCCGGGGTGCGCCGCCAGCAGCGGCGCCAGCGCCTGCGGAATGAGCCGGGCGTACACGTGCGGCGCCGTGACCCGCACCGTGCCCGCATGCTGCGACAGCGCGCGCCGGTCGATCTGGTGGAACAGCTCGTCGACGCTGCCCACCGCCACGCGGGCACGCTCGGCCAGCTGCCGGCCGAAGTCGGTGAGCTGCACGCCGCGCGTGCTGCGGTGGAACAGCGGCTCGCCCAGTTCTTCTTCCAGCTCGCGCACCGCGCGCGTCACGACCTGCGGCGAGACGGACAGGCGCGCGGCGGCCTCGCGGAAGTTGGCGGCAGCGGCGGCAGTGCAGAACACGCGCAGGGCTTCAAGACGGTTGGCCATGGTGGTGCTTTCAAGAGGCGGTGTGTTCCAGCTTGGGGAATTCTGAACTCGCAAGAGTTTCATTTACGGGAATGCACGGATTTTCCACACTGCATGCACTTCTTCTTCCACACACCCGAAAGGAATTCCCATGGCATCCGTTCAAGACAACATCCAAGGCAAGGTCGCCATCGTCACCGGCGCGAGCAGCGGGCTCGGCGAATCGACCGCGCGCCACCTGGCCGCGCGCGGCGCCAAGGTGGTGCTCGCGGCGCGCCGCACCGATCGCCTGGACAAGGTGGTCGCCGAGATCCGCGAGGCCGGCGGCGAGGCCATTGCCGTGGCCACCGACGTGGCGAAGCGCGCCGATCTCGACAAGCTCGCGGCCGCCACCGTCGAGGCCTTCGGCCGCATCGACGTGCTGGTCAACAACGCGGGCGTGATGCCGCTGTCGCCACTCGAGAAGCTCAAGGTCGACGAGTGGGACCGCACCATCGACGTCAACATCAAGGGCGTGCTCTACGGCATTGCCGCGGTGCTGCCGCGCATGCAGGCGCAGGGCAGCGGCCACATCGTCAACGTCGCGTCGATCGCGGGGCTCAAGGTGTTCACGCCGATCGGCACGGTCTACAGCGCAACCAAGCATGCGGTGCGCGCGATCTCCGAAGGGCTGCGCGTCGAAATGGGCAACAGCGGCGTGCGCGTGACCATCGTCTCGCCCGGCGCGGTGGAGTCGGAGCTGAAGTTCGGCAGCACCGACGCCGAGAGCGCGGCCGGCGTGAAGGCGTTCTACGAGGCCAACCAGATTCCCGCCGATTCGGTGGCGCGCGCCGTGGTCTATGCCGTGGAGCAGCCCGCGGACGTGGACATCAACGAGGTGGTGCTGCGGCCGGTCTCGCAGGAGTTCTGATCCGGGGAGGGGCGGGGCATGGCGGCCCCGCTTCCCGCCCATTAACCTTCAACCACGGAAGGTCATTGACARCCAAAAGTGCAAAGCCCCTGCAAAATAGAACGACCGTTCGTTTTATTCCGGAGCTTCCACGATGCCTGTCAATGCCGTTCCCGCCAAACCGGCCCGCGCTGCTCAGAAGGGCCAGCAGACCAAGGCCGTGATCGTCGACGCGGCGCTGGCGCTGGCGGCGCAGATCGGGCTCGAGGGCCTGTCGATCGGCGCGGTGGCCGAGCTCACCAAGATGAGCAAGTCGGGCGTGTTCGCCCATTTCGGCTCGCGCGAGGAACTGCAGATTTCCGTGGTGCGCGAGTATCACGCACGTTTCGAGCAGGAAGTGTTTTTTCCCGCGCTCGAGGCGCCGCGCGGTCTGCCGCGCCTGCGCGCCATGTTCGCCAACTGGATGAAGCGCACCTCGGCCGAGATCGACTCGGGCTGCATCTACATCAGCGGCGCTTCCGAATTCGACGACCGTCCCGGCCCGGTGCGCGATGCGCTGGTGGAGTCGGTCAGCATCTGGCAGGCGGCCGTGCTGCGCGCCATCGTGCAGGCCAAGAGCGAAGGCCATCTGCGCGCCGATGCCGACGAGCGGCAGCTGGCCTTCGAGATCCACGGCCTGATCCTCGCGCTGCACTACGAAGCGCGCTTCCTGCAGGTGCCGGGCTCGATCGGCCGCGCCAACGTCGGCTTCGACAACATCCTTGCGCGCAGCGCCACGCCCGATGCGCCCCCCGCCGAAGCCGCGGCATCGGCGGCCAAGCCCGCGGCCTCCCGCCGGCTCAAGCAGGTGCGCTGAGCGGCCCCTTTTTCGCTTTTCTTTTTTTTTTCCTTTCAGTTTTCGACCAGGAGAGTCCCGGATGCCCAGCTACAACCCACCCGTACGCGACATGCAGTTCGTGCTGCACGAAGTGCTCAACGTCGCCGACGAACTCAAGGCGCTTCCGGCCCATGCCGAGACCGATGCCGACACCATCAACGCGGTGATCGAGGAGGCCGGCAAGTTTGCCGCCGAGGTGACCTTCCCGCTCAACATCAGCGGCGACGAAGAGGGCTGCACGCTCGACAAGGCCACGCATGAAGTGAAGACGCCCAAGGGCTTCAAGGACGCCTACGCCAAGTACGTCGAAGGCGGCTGGCCCGCGCTGTCGTGCGACCCGGCCTTCGGCGGGCAGGGCCTGCCCTTCGTGGTGAACCAGTGCCTGTTCGAGATGCTCAACAGCGCCAACCAGGCCTGGACCATGTACCCGGGC
>NZ_JBFTPJ010000548.1:0-4019 GCF_056398445.1 Variovorax sp. 01T439_2 | reverse complement strand
GCATCATGCTGGCCCCGCCTGCCGCTTCCGTGCCAGCCACGGTGCCCGCCGCCATCATGGTGGCGTCCCCGCCGGAACGCATCCCGTCCGCCGTCTCCGCGCCCTCCCCGTCCGCCACCATGTCGCAGCCGACTCCGGCCGAGGCCCAGGTACCCATGCCATCATCGGCGGCCGCCCAGGTTTCGCCGCCATCGTCGCCATCACCGTCCGCCTCCAACCCTGCAGGCCGTGGCGCCGAGCAGCCCTTGCCCCCCTGATTCCCAAGGTTTCGATGGCTTCAAATTCTTCCGAGTTCTCGGAATCGAATCCCTCTTCATCGCTCGCAGATACCCCCTCCAGCGCTCCTCTTCTGATAGTGCCCGGCCTGTGGCGGCGAATGGCATGCTGGCTGTATGAAGGCATGCTGCTGTTCGCCGTGGTGTTCGTCGCGGGCTGGCTGTTCAGCACGCTCGGCCAGATGCGCGACGCCATGGATTCCCGCCGGCACCTGCTCCAGGCCTTCCTGTTCGTGGTGTTCGGCGTCTATTTCGTCTGGTTCTGGACCCGGGGCCAGACGCTGGCCATGAAGACCTGGAACATCCGCATCGTCGATGCGCACGGACGCCCCCTCACCCAGGCCCGCGCGCTCCTGCGCTACCTGCTCAGCTGGATCTGGTTCCTGCCGCCGCTGGCCGCCATCGCGCCTTTCAAGCTTTCGGGCGGAGAATCCACGGTGTTGATCTTCGGATGGGTCGCCGTCTGGGCATTGCTGGCGCGCTTTCACCCCGAGCGCCAGTTCTGGCACGACGCCTGGGCCGGTACGCGGCTCATAACCTCCAAGCCGATGAGCCGCCGATGAGTGCCCTGCCCAAGCTTCCCGACCCCGCCGTGAACCCGCAAAAGGCCCGCAAGGGCCTCGAGCGCGTGTGGCATGCCACCCTGATCTCGCTGCACGGCCTTCGCGCGGGCTGGAGCGAGCCGGCGTTCCGCCAGGAAGCCATCATGGCCGTCGTGATGATCCCGGCGGCCTTCTGGCTCGGCCGCAGCTGGGTCGAAGTGGCCCTGCTCGCCGGCAGCGCCATCCTCGTAATGATCGTCGAGCTGCTCAACACCGCGGTCGAAGCCGCCATCGACCGCATCGGCCCCGAATGGCACGACCTCTCCAAGCGCGCCAAGGACATGGGCAGCGCCGCCGTGCTGCTGTCGCTCACCCTGTGCGGCGGCATCTGGCTGGCGGCGCTGTGGCATCGCTTCGCGTCATGAAGATGCCCGCCGCACGAGGCATGATGGCGGCATGAATCCTGAATTTTCGATCTGTGTGTATTGCGGCTCGCGACCCGGCGAGCGAGTCGAGTTTTCCAAGGCCGCGGAAGCGGTCGGCCAGTGGATCGGCGCGCACCGCGGCCAGCTGGTCTACGGCGGCGGACGCACCGGCCTGATGGGCACGGTGGCCGAGGCCACCCGCAACGCCGGCGGCCGCGTGGTCGGCATCATTCCCAAGGCGCTGGTCGACCGGGAACTGGCCAATCCCCTGTGCGACGAGCTCCACGTGGTCGACACCATGCACGAGCGCAAGGCCATGATGGGCGAGCGCGCCGACGCCTTCGTCGCGCTGCCGGGCGGCATTGGCACCTTCGAGGAACTGTTCGAGATCTGGACCTGGCGCCAGCTCGGCTACCACGACAAGCCCACGGGCATCCTCAATACCGCCGGCTACTACGACGGCCTGCTGGGCTTCCTGGCGCACAGCGTGCGCGAGGGCTTCATGGGCGATTGGCAGATGGAACTGATCCGCACCGGCACCAACCCCACCGAACTGCTCAGCGCGCTGCGCGCCGAGGTGCCCCTGCACCCCCGCGACGACCGGCTGGCCGAAAACCTGTAGCGCGCTTCCCGGAGCGGGCCTTTTTCAGACGGCGTTCTCGTTTTCCTCGCCGGTGCGGATGCGCACGATGCGCTCCACGCCGGTGACGAAGATCTTTCCGTCGCCGATCTTGCCGGTGCGCGCGGAATTGACGATGGCTTCGATGCAGCGCTCCACGTCGCCTTCGTTGACGACCACTTCCACCTTCATCTTCGGCAGGAAGTCGACCACGTATTCCGCACCACGATAGAGCTCGGTGTGCCCCTTCTGGCGCCCGAAGCCCTTGACCTCGGTCACTGTGAGGCCGGTAACGCCCACCTCAGCCAGGGCTTCGCGTACGTCCTCGAGCTTGAAGGGTTTGACGATGGCGGTGATCTGCTTCATGGTTTTTGCGCTCCGGCGGTTTCGTTGAACTTGCTGGTGATAGGGTAACGCCAATCCTTGCCGAAACTCCGGTGGGTCACCCGAATGCCCACAGGCGCCTGGCGCCGCTTGTATTCATTGATCTTGATGAGCCGCGCAACCCGCTCGACCACCGCGCGCTCGTAGCCGGCGGCGATGATCTCGTCGATGCCCTCGTCGTCCTGCATGTAGCGTGCCAGGATGCCGTCGAGGATGTCGTAGGGCGGCAGGCTGTCCTGGTCGGTCTGGTCGGGCCGCAGCTCGGCGCTCGGTGGCCGCGTGATGATCCGGTCGGGAATCGGCGAGGCGCCGGTGCCGTACGGGTCGTGCGCATTGCGCCAGCGGGCCAGCGCGAACACGGTGGTCTTCAGCAGGTCCTTGATGACCGCGAAGCCGCCTGCCATGTCGCCATAGAGCGTGCAGTAGCCGGTGGCCATCTCGCTCTTGTTGCCCGTGGTGAGAACGATCGAGCCGAACTTGTTCGACAGCGCCATCAGCAGCGTGCCGCGGATGCGGGCCTGGATGTTCTCCTCGGCCGTGTCCTCGGGCAGGCCCTTGAACTCATCCGCGAGCGCGCCCTTGAACGACTCGAAGGTGTGCTTGATCGAGATCTCGTCGTAGCGCACGCCCAGGCGGGTGGCCATGTCGCGCGCGTCGATCCAGCTGATGTCGGCGGTGTAGGGCGACGGCATCATGACGGCGCGCACCTTGTCCTTGCCGAGTGCGTCGACCGCGATGGCAAGCACCAATGCGGAGTCGATGCCGCCCGAGAGCCCCAGGATGGCGCCAGGAAAGCCGTTCTTGCCGATGTAGTCGCGCACGCCCAGTACCAGTGCATCCCACAGCTGGGCTTCCGCTTCGCGCGGCGCAGCGATGGCCGAAGGCGCCGCCACCACACCCATGCCCTGGGGCGAGCGCTCCAGTTGCATGAAGACCAGGCTCTCCTTGAAACTCTCGGCCTGCATGGCCAGCGCGCCGTCGGCCTGCAGCGCAAAGGAGGCGCCATCGAAGACCACTTCGTCCTGCCCGCCCACCAGGTGCGCATAGACCAGCGGCAGCCCGACGGCGCGCGCCCGGTCGGCCATCCGCGCCACGCGCTCGCCTTCCTTGCCGACGTGGTACGGCGACGCGTTGATGACGGCCAGCACTTCGGCACCCGCCGCGCGGGCCAGTTCGGCCGGTTCGTCGAACCAGGCGTCCTCGCAGATCAGCACGCCCACCGAGACGCCGCCGGCCTCGAACACGCAGGTGCCCTGCCCCGGCGTGAAATAGCGGCGCTCGTCGAACACCTGGTAGTTCGGCAGCTCGCGCTTGGCGTAGGTTTCGAGGATGCGGCCTTCCTTGATCACGCTGGCGGCGTTGTAGCGCATCTGCACCGCCACCGAGCGGCTGCGCAGGCTGCCGCCGGTCGGATGCCCCACCACCACGACCATGTCTTTGAGATCGGCCAGTGCGGCGGCAATGCCTTTCACGGCATCATCGCAGGCTTCGGTGAAGGCGGGACGCAGGAAAAGATCCTCTGCCGCATAGCCGGCGATCGAGAGTTCGGGCGTCAGCAGAAGGCGTGCACCTTGGGCGTGGGCCTGGCGCGCGGCATCGACGATTTTCCTGGCGTTGCCGGCGAGGTCGCCCACCACAAAATTGAGTTGCGCGATGGCGAGCTTGAGCGTCATACGGAAGGAAGAAAAAGGCTTGAACGATTATGTCATTCGGGTGGTGGCGTCGCTGTCGGACCTGGACCCGAAAGCATGGAACGCCCTCCTCGCGGCCGAGG
>NZ_JBFTPJ010000547.1:0-4023 GCF_056398445.1 Variovorax sp. 01T439_2 | reverse complement strand
GACCGCGCAAACGCGCCACGACTCGCCCATGAGCAAGGGCATGCGCTCTTCGGCCGGCGCGTTGAACCAGGCCAGCGCCGCCATCACCCACACGGCAAGCACCGGCACCGCGATGCCGATCCAGGCGCGCCGCACCGGCACGCCCGGCCGCGCGAGGCGCTGCACCACCACGAAGGCGGCCGCCGCAATGCACAGCGGAAACAGCACCTTGACCCAGAACATCGGCCAGAACATGGCTTGCACCAGGTCGCGGCGCAATCCGTATTCGGTGAACAGGATCGCGAACGACAGCGGCAGCCCGGCGAGCAGCGCAAGGGCCAGGCGGCGCCCTGCGGCGCGGCGCGGCGCGGGCGAGGCGCCGGCCGCCAGCATGGCCACGAGATCGTCGGTCTTCATGGCGCACGGCTCCTGAGCCTGGCGGCAAGCGCCTTGAGTCCGCGGTGGATGCCCACCTTCACGGCCGATTCGGACATGCCGGTGAGGCTTGCCGTCTCGGCCACCGAGAGGCCTTCGAGCTTCACGTGCACGATCGGCAGGCGCTGGCGGTCCGGCAGGGTCTGCAGCAGGCCGCCCAGGTCGCGCCGGGCATCGCTGGCCTCGATGGCCGATTCGGCGAACACCGCCAGGTCGTCGTCCAGCGGGTCATGCAGTGCTTCGCGCGCCGACTTGGCGCGCAGCAGGTCGATCATCTTGTAGCGCGCAATCGCATGCACCCAGGCCGTCAGCGGCTGGTCGCTCTGGTAGGTGTGGCGCTGGTTGTGCATGGCGAGCAGGCATTCCTGGACAAGGTCTTCCACTTCATCGGGCCAGCCGAACAGGCGCTTGCCCAGAAAGGCGCGCAGATGCGCGCTGAGTTTTTGCAGAAATTCGCGATAGGCGGCCGCGTCGCCGTCCAGGCCGCGCAGGAACAGGCTGCGCAGCGCGGCTTCGGCGTCGCTTGTTCGCGAACTGCTGTCCATTGTGTTTCGTGCCATCGGACCGGCTGGTTACAGCCCTTTCGGAAAAAAGATCCCGCCGGATTGTGCCGTGCCCGGCGCAGACGCCGGATGCGTCCTCGGCTAAGCTCCCCCGAACCCATGGAAGGAGCGCCCCATGCAACCTGCCGGTCCATGCCTTCGTGCCCTTGAACAGTCCGCCGCCCGGAGCTGACGCCGATGCTGGCCGGGCTGGTTTCGCACCCCTGGGCCTATCCGGCGCTGGAGACGGCGCACATCGTCGGCATTGCGCTGCTGTTCGGCGGGCTGCTGGTGTTCGAACTGCGCGTGCTCGGCCTGGGCCGGGAGTTGCCGCAAAGGCAGTTGGCGCGCCTGACGCTGCTGCCGGCGCTCGTCGGCTTCGGCCTGTGCGCCGCGACCGGCCTCACGATGTTTTCCACGCAGCCCGGCGAGCTGCTGGCCAATTCCGCCTTCCGCATCAAGCTCTTGCTGATCGGCCTGGCGGGCGCCAACGCGATCTGGTTCCATCTTCGGGGCGGCCTGGCCGCCACCGGCGCGATGTCCAGGGCGCAATGCCTGCTGTCGCTGGGGTTTTGGCTCGCTGTCATCATCTGCGGGCGTTGGATTGCCTACGTCTGAGCAAGGAGACCGAGATGATCGAGAGACGCTTGTTCGTTGCCGGCTCGCTGGGCCTGGCCCTGCCCTCCTGGGCGCACCACGGATGGAGCAGCTTCGACCAGGACCGCCCGCTCTACCTGGAGGGGCGCGCGACCAAGGTCATGTGGCGCAATCCGCATGGCGAGGTGGAGCTTGAACTGCCCGAGAACCCCACCCTGCCGGCCGACCTGAAGCAGCGCCCGCTGCCCAGGCAAAGCGCGAACGTCGATGGCCCCGCGCTGCTGGCCAAGGCGCAGCTGCCGACGCGGCGCGACCGCAAGTGGCTGATCGAACTCGCACCGCTCACGCGGCTGCAGGCCTGGGGGGTCGAGGAGATCAAGCCCGGCACCCCGGTGGCCGCGCTGGGTTTCACCTACACCGGTGAAAAAGGCGATCCGGTGCTGCGCGCCGAATACCTGTTCGTCGGCGGCAAGGCCTACGGCCTGCGCTCCTCGCCGGCCTGATCGGCGCACCGGCCGCGGCGCCATGGCCGCGGCCCCCGGCGGCATTGACGACCCTCGCGCCCTGCTTGCCAGCCGCGCGAGTGATCGGTACATTGCATTTTTTGAGGGCCTCCAATGTCCGCAGATAGCACAGCGACCCCTTCCGAAATTCCCGAGATTTCCGCGATCCCCGCCGTCCCTGCGACTTCAGCGATCTCCGTCTCGCCCCTTCCCCCGCTCCACCCTTCCTCGTCGACCGGCCACATCCGGCTGACCTCCCATGCCGGCGGCTTCGGCGCATTGCCCATCCGCTGGGGCGCGGCCACCGCCGCCGAGCGCGGACCCGTGGTCGGCACCACCACGAAGCGGGCGCACCGCAACGTCATCGGCACGCACAGCGGCTCCTACAGCGTCTATCGCGCATTGGCCGTGGCGGCCGGCGCGCTCAAGCGCGAGCACAAGGCCGACCTGACCAACACCGCGCCCACCGACGTGATCGGCCCGTACCCGCAGTGGAGCGAGCCCGGACGCATCGTCTCGCTCGACCCCTGGGGCGCGCTGGTGGCCGATGTGTTCTCCACGGAACTGGCCGCGGGCTACGACATCCGCCCGACCATCGCGATCACCAAGGCCCACGTGATCCTGCCCGAGGTGATCGAGGCGCTGCAGAGCGGCCGCCTCAAGGCCGACGGCCACTTCCTCACCGCCGGCGGCGCAGCCATGGTGACCAAGGCCGCCATCGAGCCCGTGTGGTACCTGCCCGAGGTGGCGCGGCGCTTCGGCTGCTCCGAAACCGACCTGCGCCGCACGCTGTTCGAGGAAACCGGCGGCATGTACCCCGAGCTCGTCACGCGCTCCGACCTCGAGGTGTTCCTGCCACCCATCGGCGGGCAGACGCTCTACATCTTCGGCAACCCGCGCGACCTCGCCAACCCCGAGGTCGAGCTGACGGCGCGCATCCACGACGAATGCAACGGCTCCGACGTGTTCGGCTCCGACATCTGCACCTGCCGCCCCTACCTCACGCACGCCATCGAGGAATGCATCCAGGGCGCGCAACGCGGCGGCGTGGGCCTCATCGCCTACTCGCGCAAGGAAGGCCGCGCGCTCGGCGAGGTGACCAAGTTCCTGGTCTACAACGCGCGCAAGCGCCAGGTCGGCGGCGACAYGGCCGACCAGTATTTCGCGCGCACCGAATGCGTGGCCGGCGTGCAGGACATGCGCTTCCAGGAACTGATGCCCGACGTCTTCCACTGGCTCGGCATCAAGAAGATCCATAGGCTCGTGTCGATGAGCAACATGAAGTTCGACGCCATCACCGGTTCGGGCATCGAGATCGGCGAGCGCGTGAACATTCCGGACGAACTGATTCCGGCCGACGCCCGCGTCGAGATGGACGCCAAGATGGCCGCCGGCTATTTCACGCCCGGCCCGGTGCCGGACGCCGAGGAACTCAAGAAGGCCAAGGGCCGGGGATTGAGCGAATGAGCAACAGCAAGGAAAACAGCAGCAGCGACCACCTGCCCGCCGACGGCTCGGGCAGCCTGCCACCGGGCGGCGCGGGCGACATCGACCCGGCGATCGAGTTCGCGCCCGACACCAGCCATCCCGCGGGCGCCGCCACGGTGCTGCGCACCACCGCCGCCATCCGCGAGCGCGCGGCCGCGCTGCTGGCGCGCGCGCGCCGGGGCGAGTCGCAGTGGTTCCGCATCGCCGGCAGCGACGTGCTCGAAGACGCGGCGCGCACCGTGGCCGAAGTCACGCGCGAGCGCTACCCCTGGGACACCATTCCGTACCACAGCCGCTGGCGCCACTTCGAGGCCGGCGGCGTCGACCGGCTGAAGCAGCTCGATGAACTGCTCGGCAAGGGCGTTGATGCGCGGCAGCGCGCCAGCGCCCACATCGACCTCGTGCTGGTGAGCGTGCTGCTCGATGCCGGCGCCGGGCCCGGCTGGCACTACACCGAGCCCGCCACCGGCGAGCGCTAC
>NZ_JBFTPJ010000546.1:0-4024 GCF_056398445.1 Variovorax sp. 01T439_2 | reverse complement strand
AGAGCGAGGTCGGCCGGTACTTCTCGACCAGCTTCCAGTAGTTGGCGAGCACCTCCTTGTTGCGCAGCAGCGAGGTCGTCGGGATGATCACTTCCATGCCCGCCGAGAGCGAGGCCAGCGAGGCCGGTAGCACGCCCGCCACGTGGAACAGCGGGTAGCCGTTGATCGAGATGCCCTGGTCGTTCATGCCCGCGACCTGCACGCTGGCCCAGGCCGTGAACACCTGCGCGCCGTGGCTGTGGCGCGCGAGCTTCGGCGCGCCGGTGGTGCCGCCGGTGTGGAAGTAGGCGGCGATGTCGCTGGGCGCAATGTCGCGGCCGCTCACGAGGCGATCGGACGGCTGTGCCGAACGCAGCACGTCGAAATCGGCCACGCCCTCGGGCAAGGCGCCGGCCGCGCCCGGTGCTTCGTCATGCGGTGCCACGCGCAGCACCGTGGTGAGCGTGGGCACCTGGCCGCGCAGGCGCATCGCCTTCGACCACATGCCCGATTCGCTGTCCGAGCCGTAGGCGATCAGCACCTTGGCGCGGCCCGCGGTCATCAGCGCCACCAGCTTCTCGTCGGTGAGCAGCGGGTTGAGCGGCTGCACGATGCCCGCCGCCTCGCCGCCCCAGAGCGCGAGGTGGTACTCGAGGCAGCCCGGCAGCAGCACCGCCACCGCATCCTGCGGACCCACGCCCAGCGCGTGCAGCATGTTCGCGGTCTGGTGGATGCGCGCGAGCAGTTCGGCGTACGACCAGCGGATCGGCGCGTCGGCCGGGTTGCCGGTGCGCAGGAAGGTCAGCGCGGTCTTGCCGCCGAAGGCCGCGCCCGCGTTGCGGAAGATCTCGTAGGTGCTGCGGACCGTCAGCGCCTCTTCGAGCGGCGTCTCCTCGAGCCTGCGGATGTCGGCGAGGCTGCGGACCGGGAGCGTCGGGCGAAAGGGTACGCCGGCCGGGTTCGTCTTCTTGCTGTCTGCCATGGCATGTCTCCTGGATATTTGTTGTGGTGCCGGCCGCGCGCAAAGCGCTGTTCTACTGGTTCGTGATCTTGTTGTCGCGAATGACCTTGCCCCAGCGCTCGAAATCCTGGCGCATGCGCACGCCGGTCTGCTCGGCCGTGCGATAGGCCGCGAAGGAGCCGACGCCCTCGAGCTTGTCCTGCACTTCCTTGTCGGCGAGCGCGGTCTTGAGCTCGGCGCTCATGCGCTCGACCACGTCCTTGGGCGTGCCGGCCGGTGCCAGCAGGCCGCCCCAGGACGTGGCATCGAAACCCGGGAAGCCCTGCTCGGCGACCGTCTTCACGTCGGGCAGCAGGCTCACGCGCTGGCCCGAGCCGACCGCGATCGCGCGCAGCGTACCCGAGCGGATGTGCGGCATCACCGCCACCAGGTCCGAGAACATCGCGGGCACCTGCCCGCCGATCAGGTCGGTCACGGCCGGTGCGCTGCCGCGGTAGGGCACGTGCTGCATCTCGAACTTGCCGATGTTCTTGAGCTGCTCGGTCGTCAGGTGGCCGAAGCTGCCTGCGCCGGCCGTCGTGTRGTTGAGCTTGCCGCCCTCGGCCTTGGCCTTGGCGATCAGGTCCTGCAGGCCGTTCACGCCGGGCAGTACCTTGGGGTTCACCACCATCACGATCGGCAGGTCGTACACCGTGCCCACGGGCGTGAAGCTCTTGAAGATGTCGTAGGGCGTCTGGCCGTACAGGTGCGCGGCCAGCAGCGTGGGCGTGGCCAGCATCACGAAGGTGTAGCCGTCGGGCGCGGCCTTGGCAGCCGCCGCCGCGCCGATGGTGCCCGAGGCGCCGCTGCGGTTGTCGATGAGGATGTTCTGCTTCAGGCCCTGCGACATCTTCTGCGCCACGATGCGCGTGGCGACGTCGGTCGGGCCGCCGGGCGGAAAGGGCACCACGAAGGTGATCGGCTTGGCGGGCCAGGCCTGCGCGAAGGCGGTGCCGGCCACGAGCGGAAGGGCCAGCGCGAGGAGTGCGCGGCGTGCGGGATTGCGAAGGGAGCGGGAAGAAGAAAAGGCCATGGACTTGTTCAGGAGGAATCGGAAAGGACGGGCGCCTTCAGACGACGCCGCTGGTTTTCAGTTGCGCGAGCCGGTCGTCCGACAGGCCGAGCAGGGACTGCAGCACCTCGTGCGTGCCTTCGCCCAGTTGCGGCGGCGCGCTGCGCACGGGCAGGCGCTCGCCGTCGAAGCGGTAGGGCGGGGCCAGCACGTTGACCTTGCCGGCCACCGGATGCGGCTGCTCGGTCACCAGGCCGGCATCGGCCGCGCGCCTGGAGTTGAGCGCTTCGAGCAGGCCCAGCACTTCGCCGCAGGGAATGCCCGAGGCGCTGAGCCTGGCCAGCAGGTCGGCGCGCTGGCGCTTGGCGAGCTCGGCGTGCAGCTCGGGCAGCAGCACCGCGCGGTTCGCCGAACGCAGGATGTTGGTCTTGAAGCGCTCGTCGGCCGCGAGGTCAGGCCGCTCGATCACTTCGGTGCAGAAGCGCGCGAACTGCGCGTTGTTGCCCACGGTGATCACGAGCGGGCCGTCGGCCGCGTCGAACACGCCGTAGGGCACGATCGACGGATGCGAGTTGCCGTAGCGCGGCGGGTCCTCGCCCATCAGCAGCGCCTCGAGGCCGTAGTAGGCGGTGATCATCAGGCCGCAGTCGAAGAGAGCCATCTCCACATGCCGGCCCTTGCCGGTCTTCTCGCGCTGGTAGAGCGCCGCAAGCACGGCCTGCGCCGAGTACATGCCGGTGAACAGGTCGACCATGGCCACGCCGAACTTCAGCGGCGGCTGGCTGGCTTCGCCGTTGAGCGCCATCAGCCCGGCCTCGCCCTGCACCACGAGGTCGTAGCCGGGGCGCGCGGCCTCGGGGCCGGTGCGGTCGTAGCCCGAGATCGAGCAGTAGATGAGCCCCGGATGCTCCTTGCTGAGCTGTTCGTAGCCCAGGCCCAGCTTGTCGATGCCGCCGAACTTGAAGTTCTGGATCACCACGTCGCACTGCTTCGCGAGGTCGCGCGCGATCTGCTGGCCCTCGGGCGTCTGCAGGTCGAGCGTGACCGAGCGCTTGTTGCGGTTCACGCTGTTGAAATAGGCCGTCTCGGTGTTGCCGACGCGCAGGCCCCAGTCGCGCGTGTCGTCGCCGCGGCCCGGGTGCTCGACCTTGATGACTTCGGCGCCCATGTCGGCCAGCACCATGCCGCACCAGGGGCCCGCGAGGATGCGGGACAGATCGAGGACGCGCACGCCGGCCAGCGGCAGCGAGGAATTCAGCATGGGCATGAGGGCAACTCCAGGAAAACGAACAACCCCCGCGTCCGAATGCGAGGGCGGGGCACGACGCGCGTCAGGACGCGTCCGGCTTTGCCTTGCGGCGCAGCGCGTTGAAATCCGCGCGCCGCTTGCCGAGGAAGGCACCGATGCCTTCGGCCGCCTCGGCATCGGCCTGCGACTCGACCATGTACACGGCCTCGGCATCGAGCTGCTGCTCGAGCGTGGCGCGGTGCGCCTGGCGGCACAAGGTCTTGATGCGTGCGATCGCGCGCTGCGGGCCATCGGCCACCTTGGCCGCGAGCGCGATGGCCTCGGCCAGCGCGGCGCCCTTGTCGGTCAGCCGGTTGACCGCGCCCAGCGCATGCAGGCGCTCGGCCGTCATGCGGTCGCCGGTCAGGCACATCTCGGTCAGCACCTGGCGCGAGACGAATTCCGCAAGGAAGGCCGTGGCGCCGCCGTCCGGCGTGAGGCCGACCTTGACGTAGGCCACCGTGTAGAACGCGTCGCGCGCCGACACCAGCATGTCGCAGGCCAGCGCCATCGAGAGGCCCGCGCCCGCCGCGCCGCCTTCGACGGCCGCGATCACCGGCTTGCCGCAATCGCGGATGCCGCGGATCAGGTCGTGCAGGCCTTCGAGCTTTTCGCGGCGCTCGGAGGCGGGCAGCTCGCGGCGCTTGGCCAGCAGGTTGAGATCGCCGCCCGAGCAGAAGAAATCGCCCGCGCCGGTGAAGACGACGGCGCCGACTTCGGGGTCGTTTTGCGCATCGGCGAGCGC
>NZ_JBFTPJ010000545.1:0-4025 GCF_056398445.1 Variovorax sp. 01T439_2 | reverse complement strand
GGCGCAGCCCTCGCCCTTCATGCGCCATGAATACCTTTCGGCATTGCACGACAGCGGCAGCGCCTCGCCCGAAAGCGGCTGGATGCCGCAGTTCATCACCCTGTGGCGTGGCAAGGAACTGCGGGCGGCCTGCCCGGCCTACATCAAGACCCACTCCTATGGCGAATATGTCTTCGACTGGGCCTGGGCCAATGCCTACGAACAGCATGGGCTTGCCTACTATCCCAAGGCAGTGGTGGCCGTGCCGTTCACGCCGGTGCCCGGCGCACGCCTGCTGGCGCGCGATGCGCAGGACCGCACGCTGCTGGTGCAGGCACTGGTGGCCTGGTGCAGGAAGGAAGAACTGTCGTCGCTGCATCTGCTGTTCGGCGCGGACGCCGACATTGCCGCCTGCACCGAAGCGGGCCTGATGCTGCGCAACACGGTGCAGTTCCACTGGACGAATGCCGCCCCGGGGGAATCAGGCGAAACAGCCGGCTACGCGGACTTCGAAGCCTTTCTTGCCAGCCTGTCGCACGACAAGCGCAAGAAGATCCGGCAGGAGCGCCGCAAGGTGGCCGAGGCCGGCGTGACCTTTCGCTGGTCGCGCGGCGCAGACATCGCCCGGTCGGATTGGGATTTCTTCTACCGCTGCTATGCGCGCACCTACCGCGAGCATGGCAACCCGCCCTATCTTTCGCGCGACTTCTTCCAGCGCATGGCCGACACCATGCCCGAAGCCTGGCTGCTGTTCGTCGCCGAGCGCGGAGGAAAGCCCATCGCGGCGAGCCTGATCGCGCTGTCCACCCACGGGGACGACGCGCTGGTGGCCTATGGCCGCTACTGGGGCGCCGTGGAGCGCGTCGACTGCCTGCATTTCGAGGCCTGCTACTACCAGCCGCTGGCCTGGTGCATTGCGCACGGCGCCAGGCGCTTCGAAGGCGGGGCGCAGGGCGAGCACAAGATGGCGCGCGCATTGATGCCGGTGAAGACCACCAGCGCGCACTGGCTCGCGCACCCCGGCTTCGCCGACGCGGTCGAACGCTTTCTCGAGCGCGAGGGCGAAGGCATCGAGAACTACATGGACCACCTGGGCGAACGCAGCCCCTTCAAGGCCGGCTGAGCAGCCGGCCGCGAACACCCGGGAAGCCGCTTACTTCTTGTAGGCGGCGATGCCGTCGACGATTTCCTTCTTGGCCGCGTCGATGCCTTCCCAGCCCAGCACCTTGACCCACTTGCCGGCTTCCAGGTCCTTGTAGTGCTCGAAGAAGTGGCTGATGGCCTTCAGGCGCATCGGGTTCACGTCGTCGACCGACTTCCAGTGGCTGTAGATCGGCAGCACCTTGTCGGTGGGCACGGCCAGCACCTTGCCGTCGACGCCGGCTTCGTCCTCCATCATCAGGATGCCGAGCGGGCGGCACGGCACCACCACGCCGGGCAGGAGCGGGTACGGCGCGATCACCAGCACGTCGACCGGGTCGCCGTCGCCGGAGAGGGTCTGCGGCACGTAGCCGTAGTTGGCCGGGTAGTACATCGCGGTCGTCATGAAGCGGTCGACGAAGATCGCGCCCGATTCCTTGTCGACTTCGTACTTGATCGGGTCGGCATTCATCGGGATTTCGATCACGACATTGAAGGCGTCGGGGATGTTCTTGCCGGGGGAGACTTTGTCGAAGGACATGACGTTTTCGAGTAGTTGAAAAGTATGAGGGGAGATGGGGACAAACCCGGAGTTTACTTTCCGTGTCACGGCCCGGTCGCACGCGTTCTTGTTTTTGCCTGTAAATTGCACCCGTTGGCCAATCGGCTCCGCACCTCGGTGCTGCGAGCTTCGAGGAAGCAACGCGACGGAAAACCTGGGTCCCGTACGCGTTGCGCGCAGGACCCATGCTGTCCGTCTCCACTAGTCACAACGAACGAATGGAGAAGCAAAGCATGATCGGCAACACCCCCCTGATACTCGCCATCGTCTGCGGCCTCGTGGCCGTCGGCTACGGTTTCTGGGCCCGAAGTTGGATTCTCGCCAAGGACCCGGGCAACGCTCGGATGCAGGAAATCGCGGCCGCCATCCAGGCCGGCGCATCGGCCTACCTCGCCAAGCAGTACACCACCATCGCGGTGGTCGGCGTGGTCCTGGCCATTCTCATCGGCATCTTCCTGGACGCGACCACGGCCATCGGCTTCGTGGTGGGCGCGGTGCTTTCGGGCGCCTGCGGGTTCATCGGCATGAACGTGTCGGTGCGCGCCAACGTGCGCACCGCGCAGGCGGCCACGCAAGGCATCGGCCCGGCGCTGGACGTCGCATTCCGCGGCGGCGCCATCACGGGCATGCTGGTGGTGGGGCTGGGCCTCCTGGGCGTCTCGGTCTTCTACTGGTTCCTGGCGGGCAACGGCAATCTCACGCCGGACCGCAGCCTCTCGGCCATCCTCAACCCGCTGATCGGCTTTGCCTTCGGCTCCTCGCTGATCTCGATCTTCGCGCGGCTGGGCGGCGGCATCTTCACCAAGGGCGCCGACGTGGGCGCCGACCTGGTGGGCAAGGTCGAGGCCGGCATTCCCGAAGACGATCCGCGCAACCCGGCCGTCATTGCGGACAACGTGGGCGACAACGTCGGCGACTGCGCCGGCATGGCGGCCGACCTGTTCGAAACCTACGCCGTCACGCTGATCGCCACCATGGTGCTGGGCGCGCTGATGGTCACGGCGGCGCCGCTCAATGCGGTGCTCTATCCGCTGGCACTGGGCGGCGTGTCGATCATCGCGTCGATCATCGGCTGCTTCTTCGTCAAGGCCTCGCCGGGCATGACCAACGTGATGCCGGCGCTCTACAAGGGCCTGGCGGTGGCGGGCCTTCTGTCGCTGATCGCGTTCTGGTTCGTCACGAGCTGGCTCATCCCCGACAACGCCATTGCCGCGAGCGGCAGCCAGCTCAAGCTGTTCGGCGCCTGCTTCGTCGGCCTGGCGCTCACGGCCGCGCTGGTGTGGATCACCGAGTACTACACCGGCACGCAGTACAAGCCGGTGCAGCACATCGCGCAGGCCTCCACCACGGGCCACGGCACCAACATCATCGCGGGCCTGGGCGTCTCGATGCGTTCGACGGCCTGGCCGGTGATCTGCGTCTGCGTGGCCATCATGGCCTCGTATGCGCTCGCCGGGCTGTTCGGCATTGCGGTGGCCGCCACGGCCATGCTGAGCATGGCGGGCATCGTGGTGGCGCTCGACGCCTACGGTCCCATCACCGACAACGCCGGCGGCATTGCCGAGATGAGCGAGCTGCCCGACAGCGTGCGCGCCGTGACCGACCCGCTCGACGCTGTGGGCAACACCACCAAGGCCGTGACCAAGGGCTACGCGATCGGCTCGGCCGGCCTCGCCTCGCTGGTGCTCTTTGCCGACTACACCCACAAGCTGGAGAGCTTCGGGCTGAACATCAGCTTCAACCTGAGCGACCCGATGGTGATCGTCGGCCTGTTCATCGGCGGCCTGATTCCCTACCTGTTCGGCGCCATGGCCATGGAGGCCGTGGGCCGGGCGGCCGGCGCGGTGGTCGAGGAGGTGCGCCGGCAGTTCCGCGAGATCCCCGGCATCATGGAAGGCACCGGCAAGCCCGAGTACGGCAAGGCCGTGGGCATGCTGACCGGCGCGGCCATCAAGGAAATGATGATCCCCTCGCTGCTGCCGGTGGTGGTGCCGATCCTGGTCGGGCTGGTGCTCGGGCCGAAGGCGCTGGGCGGCCTGCTGATGGGCACCATCGTGACCGGCCTGTTCGTCGCCATCTCGATGTGCACGGGCGGCGGCGCATGGGACAACGCCAAGAAGTACATCGAGGACGGCCACCACGGCGGCAAGGGCTCCGAGGCGCACAAGGCGGCCGTCACCGGCGACACCGTGGGCGACCCCTACAAGGACACGGCCGGCCCGGCGGTGAATCCGCTGATCAAGATCATCAACATCGTGGCGCTGCTGATCGTGCCGCTGGTGGTCAAGTTCCATGCCGGCGATGCGGCCGCGGCCGTGCCGCACAAGGTCGAGATGCCTCCGGC
>NZ_JBFTPJ010000544.1:0-4025 GCF_056398445.1 Variovorax sp. 01T439_2 | reverse complement strand
GCCTTCCACAGGGTTGTGCTCCACCAGCGGCACATGCTTGTAGGCCGCCGCGTGATAGACCGTATTGGGGCGCCACACGCCCATGATCTGGCGCATGCGTGCGCCATCGCATACAGAGGCCAGCAGCGGCACCACGTTCAGAGCGGGCGCCTTTTGCTCCAGCTCACGGTGAATGGCATAGAGCGCGTATTCGCTCCATTCCACCAGCAGCAGCACCGAGGGCTTCAGCTGCGCAATCTGGCGGCACAGCTCGCTGCCAATGGAACCGCCCGCACCCGTCACCAGCACCACCTTGCCGCGAACATGGCGATGCAGCAGATGGTCGACTGGCGCCACCGGATCGCGGCCCAGCAGGTCTTCGATGTCGACCTCCATCAGGTCCTTGACCTGTACCCGGCCCTGCGCCAGGTCGGCCATGCCGGGGAGCGTGCGCACGTGCAGGTGCAGCGACAAGAGCTCGTTCAGAATTTGCGCCCGGCGCCCTTGTGAGACCGACGGCAGCGCCAGCAGCACGTCGGTAATGCCTTGGGCAGCAGCATTGGCTTTCAGCCATGATGGCGCGTAAATGGGCAGACCGTTGAGGGTACGGCCCTGCAGATGGGGCGAATCGTCGACAAAGCTATGCACCACCATCTCGGGGCTGTGCGCCAGCGCCGCAGCCAACTGGCGCCCAGCCTTGCCGGCACCGTAGATCACCACCTGCGGCAGAGTCTTGCTGCGCAACAGCTGCGAATACAAGCCGCCCAGCCAGTAGCGTGCAGCCAGCCGCGAAGCGCCCACGGTGAACAACAGCAGCGCAGGCACCAACAGGCCCACCGTGCGCGGAATGCCTTCCACTCCGACCAGGGTGAACATCATGACGTAGCCCACGCTGAACAAGGAGCAGGCGCGGCCGATAGCCATCAACGCCGCACTGCCGGCGTACCGGAAAATTGCTCGGTAAAGGCCCGTGATCACGAACAGCGGCAGCGCCAACATGATCGCGCCCGCTACCGCCAGCCAGTGCACGCCCGCCAGTTCCACCCACCTGTCGTAGCGCACGCTGAGCGCAATCCACACGCACAACACGCACAGGCCGGTGTCCACCAACAAGGCCAATACTCGCTTCAAGGGACGCGGCAATGCCAGCACAGGCTGGGCCAGACGATCGATCATGTGGACTCCCTCGACAAGTTCTTATCGCTACGCCGGCGCTCCAGCAAGAACGCCAGGCCCGCGCCCAGCAGCAACCCGACCCAATCCGCCAGCAGATCGGTAGCCTCGGCAACGCGATCAGGCGTCAACGATTGCAGCAGCTCGATGAGCCCGCCATAGGCCAGCAACGTGGTCAAGACGATGGCCGTGCGCCCGGGCCAAGCCAACTGGCCCAGCAGCCCCAGCACCGCAAAGCCCAAGGCGTGATTGCTTTTGTCCCAGCCAGTCGAAGGCAAGGCAGAGGCCACCGAGGACGGGGCCAGGCTCAACACCAGCAGCGCGAGCATTGCCAAGGCCAGCAGCCAGCTCCACACCGCGGCACCGGGCCGGGGCCACCAACTGGGCGCTGCATGGAAGTTCATGTGGCGCTCGCTTCTTTCAGCACTTGCCCAATGGCCGCGCAGCTGGCGTCCATTTCCGCCGCTGTGAGCGTTGGGTGCACCAGGAACATGACGCTGGTTTCGCCTAAGGCGCGCGCCACCGGCAAGCGCTCCGCCGGCCGCCAGCCGGTGCCATCGAAAGCCTTTTCCAAGTACACCTCCGAGCAGGAACCTTGGTAGCAAGGCACGCCCAGCGCCTGGATGGCATTCACGATACGGTCACGGTTCCAGCCGGGCGCCAGCCGCTCGGGCTCAACGTAGGCATAGCACTTGTAGTGCGCATGCACGCTGCCTTCGGGCAGAGTCGGCACGCGCACCGCCGCGTGCGGGCGGCAGGCCGCCCACAGCGCTTCTGCATGCCGCGTGCGCAGCGCGGTCCAGTCAGCCATGCGGCGCAGCTGGATACGGCCGATCACGGCCTGCATCTCCAACATGCGCCAGTTGGTGCCGAAGCTTTCATGCAGCCAACGGAAGCCGGGCGGATGCTCGCGCTTGAACACCGCATCGTGGCTCTTGCCATGGTCCTTGAATTCCCACATGGCGCGCCAGAGCGACTCATCGTTGGTGGTGACCATGCCGCCTTCGCCGCCGGTGGTCATGATCTTGTCCTGGCAGAAAGACCAGGCGCCCACATGACCGATGGAGCCGACCGCCTGCCCCTTGTAGCGCGCGCCGTGCGCCTGGGCACAGTCTTCGATGACCTTGAAGCCATGCTGCTCGGCCAACGCCATGATCGGATCCATATCGCAAGGCCAGCCGCCCAGGTGCACGCAGATCACCGCGCGCGTGCGCGGTGTGAGCACCCGCGCAATGGTGGCTGCAGAGAGATTGCCGCTGTCGGCCTCGACATCCGCGAACACCGGCGTGGCACCTGCGTTGACCACGCAAGAAACGCTTGCCATGAAGGTGCGCGGTGTAACCACCACTTCATCGCCCGGGCCGATGCCCAATGCCTTCAGGGCCACGTCCAACGCCAATGTGCCATTGGCCAGCGCCACGGCATGCGCGGTGCCCGTCCACGAAGCAAACTCCTTTTCGAACTCGCGGCATTCCTGGCCGGTCCAGTAGTTGACCTTGTTGGAGAGCAGCACACGCTGCACGGCTTCGGCCTCTTCGGTGGTGAAGCTGGGCCAAGGAGAAAAGTTAGTGTTCAGCATAGGAGCTCAAGCAGTTCGTGCCATTCATCGATCCAATAATTCGGTAAGGCATCAGGCAAGACGTTGCTCAGATCTTGCGAGTGAATCGCGCCCTTGCCGCGCAAGCCGACGCTGGTCCAGCCCAGGGCATTGCAAGCGATGAAGTCTTTGCGTGGGTTGTCGCCCACGTAGAAATAAGACTTGGCGGGATAGTCCTGTTCGATGGCTCGAAAGCGCAGCGCATCGGGCTTCTCCGATTGGTAGTCTTCGGACACGTATGCTCGGAACCGCGAAAGCCCCAGCGCCTGAAGCTTGATCCTTTGTGTCACGCCTCGCCCGTCGGTAAGGACGAGAACACGCATGCACCTGTGCTCCAACCTGTCCAACATCTGTTTGCATTCGGCGGTCAAGCTGATCTCAGGAGCGTGGAGCCGATACATCCATAACAGCGATTCCTTCGCCGTGAGAGGAAAATTCGCGGCAGCACACAAGAGACCTATCCAGTCTTCTTTCGGATGCACGATGGCCTCGGCTATCTGCGCTTGCAGATCGGCACCGCAGAGCTTTTCAAGCCAAGTCCCGACATGACGGATGCCGGAGCGAACGTAGTCCAACTCTGGATACAACGTGTCGTCCAGATCGAAAACGACCACGGTTTGCTGCAAATCACTGATAGTCACGGACCATCACCTTCGCGTCGTAGCGCAGCATGAGCAAGTTCGGCTCCCAGCCATCGAAAAATGCGACTTCTTCTCCTAGCAAATACTCGTCGATCAACCAACCTGGGTAACGGGCACCTGCCGCATACGACAGCGGGAAACCGCCGCCAAAGCGTGGGTTGATCTCCAACGCGGCAAAGCGTTGGGGCTGCGACTTGGCAAAGAGCTGAATCGTCAAGCAGCCGCGCGCTCCCGGCAGCACGCGAAGACGATCGAGAAGATATGCATAGACATGGTCCCTGCGCGTTACGCCCTTGGACACCTCACCGTCGCGCACCTCCAACCGTTGGCGCGGAACCAGGCAGCGCAAGACCCCGGATCGGTCGTAATAGGCATCGACTGTGTATTCGTGATGGGACGAATCGACATAGTCCATGAACATGAGCTTCGAGTCTGCAAGCATTTCCGTGGTCAGGGTGGACTGCGAAGCGACCATCACAGCCCCGATGCTGCGGCTTCCATCAAACGGTTTTGCAAAGCAGGGGAACTCCAATCGGTTCTTGTCCTGTATCCGCGGTGTGTCAATGTCGAGTTGGGCAAAGAGACCACTGGACCGCCGCTTGTCGCGGCATTGCTCGATCAACGTAGTGGAGGAG
>NZ_JBFTPJ010000543.1:0-4043 GCF_056398445.1 Variovorax sp. 01T439_2 | reverse complement strand
GCGCTGGCATGGCGCACCCAGCTTTCCAATGCCCGCGCGAGGCTTTCGATGATGGCTTGCTTGTTGTCCATGCGGCACTCACTCCTTCGTGTTTGTATCGATGCCTTGCGGCACTGCTACCACTCGCCGACCTCGCGCACGCGCTGGTCGAGGTCGGGATATTCAAGGCTCCGGTCCGTTGGCGCAAGCGGAAGCGCCGGTGCACCCTGCCAGCCTCTCCCCATCGGCGACAACCTGGCGCGGCAGATCGAACAGCACTGCGAGGTGGAGCCGGGCTGGCTCGATAAGGAAGACCGTCCCTCCGAAGTGCCCGATGCGGCGGAAGAGCGCTTCATCGCGGCCGCGCGCGAGGCCTGGCGGCAGGCCGACGCCAAGGGAAAAAGGGAGCTCAGCGGCTGGCTCAAGCAGCGTGCGGCGCGCGCGCCCGGTGAAGAGCCGCCGCCCTGACGCGCCTCAGGCGAGCGAGGGCGCGCCGCGCAGGATGGCCGTGCGCAGGTCCTGCGGAATTTCGACGGCGCGATGGCTCTCGAGCGAGGTGGTCACGAGCACCTGCTTCATCTGCATGCGCAGCTCGCCGCTCGCGGGATCGAAGCAGCGCAGCACGAGCGTCATGGAGCGCGAGCCGAGCCGCTCCACCGCAAGGCCCAGCATGACGCGGTCGCCCATGCGGCTCACGGCGCGAAAGTCGGCCTCGAGCCGCACCGTGGGCAGGCCGATGCGCCGCTCGGCGATGAGCGCGTGGTAGCCGATGCCGAGCCCTTCGCTCACCCAGTCTTCCACCAGGCCGTTGAGCATGACGAAGTACTGCGGATAGAAGACGATGCCCGCGGGGTCGCAATCGGAGAAGCGGATCATCCGTGCACGCTGGAACTCGGCCTGAGGCGCTTCGGTTTCGCCTGTGCTCGCTGCCATCAGCCCTCCTCGCCCGCAGGCTCGCTGCGCATCACGTGCACGCGCAGCTGGCCGAGCTGGGCATGCATCTGCCTGACGGTCTTCATGTCGAGGCCGGAGAACATCTCGAGGATCCATTGCTCGTGTTCCTTGGCCATGGTCTCGAAGCTCGCGCGCCCCTTGGGTGTGAGGCTCACGATCCACGAGCGGCGGTCGTCGGGGCTGTGGGCGCGCGCCACCAGGCCGTCGCGCTCGAGTTCGTCGGTCAGGCCCGTGACGTTGCCGCCTGTCACCATCAGGTAGCGCGACAGCACGCGCATCTTCAGGCCGTCTTCATAGCGGTAGAGCTGGGCCATGTAGTCGAAGCGCGCCAGTGAGATGCCGAAGCGCTCGCGCAGCCGGCGCCGGATCTCGGCCTCGATCTGCGTGGTGCTGGCGAGCATGCGCAGCCACAGCCTGAGCATGGCGTGGTCTTCGCGGCCGGCGCGGGCCTCGTGGCCGAGCTCCTCGGCGTCGCTGAGCGCAGCATGCGAGGCGTCGTTGCGCATCACATCACCTCCCCGCCCGACACCGAGACCGACTGCCCGGTGACGGACGCGGCGCCCTCCCCGCAGAGCCAGCGCACCGCGTCGGCCACTTCGGCGGGCTGCACGATGCGCCGCTGCGGATTGGCGCTGGAGAACTCGGCCAGCGCATCGGCTTCGCTGCGGCCGGTCTTGCCCACCACGTTGGCAACGCTCGCGCGCAGGATGTCGGTGTCGGTGTAGCCGGGGCACACCGCGTTCACCGTGACGCCCTTGCGTGCCACCTCGAGCGCGAGCGAGCGCGTGAGCCCGACCACGCCATGCTTGGCCGCCGCATAGGCCGCGACGTAGGCATAGCCCTTCTGGCCCGCGGTGCTGGCGATGTTGACGATGCGGCCCCAGCCGGCTTCGAGCATGTCGGGCAGCGCGGCCTGCGTGCACAGGAACGTGCCGGTGAGGTTCACCGACAGCATGCGCTGCCAGAGCTCGGCCGAGGTCTTGAGAAAAGGCGCGCTCTCGGCCGCGCCTGCGTTGTTGACGAGGATGGCGAGCGGCCCGCGCTCGGCACGCGCCAGCGCGAAGGCCGACTGCACGGCCTGGGCCTCGGCCACGTCCGCTGCGGCCACGCCGTGGCCCTGGCCCGCGAGCGTCGCGGCCACGCGCCGGAGTGAATCGAGGTCGCGTCCCAGCAGCGTGAGCGTTGCGCCCTCGGCAGCCAGGGTGCGGGCGATCTCGGCGCCGATGCCGCGCGCGGCGCCGGTGACGAGGGCATGGCGGCCGGTCAGTGAATTTGCGTGCATACCTGAATTGTTTAGTCCTGAACTATTTTAGCGTGTGCGGCGCATCGCCTGTTCAGCGCATGAAACGGCCGCCGTTGAGGTCCAGCGTGGCGCCCGTCATGAAGGCCGCCGCGGGCGAAGCGAGGTAGACCACGGCGGCCGCCACCTCTTCGGCCTCGCCGAAGCGGCCGAGCGGAATGGCGGCCTTCAGCGCCTGCTGCCGCACCGGATCCAGCGCATCGAGCGCGGGGCTGCGAACCGCTGCCGGCGCCAGTGCATTCACCGTGACGCCCTGCGGTGCGAGTTCCTGCGCGAAGCTGCGCGTCAGTGCCAGCAGCGCCGCCTTGCTGGCCGCATAGTGCACGCCGGTTGCGGCGCTGGGCTGCTGGCCCGCCAGCGACGCCAGGTTGACGATGCGCCCGGAACCGCGCTCGCGCATGTGCCGTCCGGCAATGCGGCAGCCGAAGAAGCTGCCGCGCAGGTTGACGGCCAGCACGTCGTCCCACTCGTCGGGCGTGATGTCCCAGGGCGAGGTGAACGGCGTGCGCGCGGCGTTGTTGACCAGCAGGTCGATGGCGCCGAAGCGGGCCACGGCCGCCTCGAAGCAGCGTACGAACGCCGGCTCGCTACGCACGTCGAGTTCCATGGCGACGCAGTCGGCGCCCGCGGCGCGCAGGCCCGCGGCCGCCAATTCGGCGCTGCCTGCGTCGACATCGGCAAGCACCACGCGCGCACCCGATTCGGCCAATCCGCGCGCAATGGCGGCACCCAGGCCCTGCCCCGCGCCGGTCACGAATGCGGCCTGGCCGGCAAGCGGTGGCGGCGTGGAACTCATGCGGTCCTTGCCGGGGGACGAACGGCAGCGGGCCGTCCGTCCCAGGTCTGTTCGCTGACACCGCGCTCGCGCAGCTTGAACTTCTGCACCTTGCCGTTCTCGGTGCGCGGCAGGTCGGCCAGCACGTCGATGTAGCGCGGCACCGCGAAGTACGGCAGGCGGCTCTCGCAGAAGCGCGCCAGTTCGGCCGGGTCGATGCGCTGGCCTTCGCGCGGCACCAGCGCGGCCATCACCTCGTCCTCGGCCAGTTCGGATTGCACCGGGTACACGGCGCAGGAGGCCACGCCGGGGTGGCTCAGCAGCACCTGCTCGACTTCGAAGGACGAGATGTTCTCGCCGCGCCTGCGTATCGCGTCCTTGATGCGGTCGACAAAGCGAAAGGCGCCATCGGCATCGCGCACCACGCGGTCGCCGGTATGGAACCAGAGGTTGCGCCAGGCCTCGACCGTCTTCTCGGGCATGTTGAAGTAGCCGCTCGCAAAGGCGTGGGGTTCGTCCGCGCGCAGCAGCAGTTCGCCGGGTTCGCCTGCGGGCAGCTCCACATCGCCCTCGTCGGCCACGCGCGCCTGGAAGCCGGGGCGCAGCCAGCCCATGACGCCGCCGCGCGGCGAATCCGGCGCGGTGGCAATCGCGAAGTTGGTCTCGGTCGAGCCATAGCCTTCGAGCAGCGCCACGCCGGTGCGCGCCCTGAAGGCCTGCCCGGCCGCCGAGGGCACGCCCGGCCCGAGCCCGATGCGCACGCGGTGTTCGCGCTCGGCTTCGCCTTCGGGCTGGGCCAGCAGGATCGGCACCATCGCGCCCAGCAGGTAGACCACGGTCGCCCCATTGGCGCGCATCGACGGCCAGAAGCCCGAGGCCGAGAAGCGCGATTCGAACACCACCTCGGCGCCGGTCAGCGCGGCCTGCGCAAAGGTGTTGAGCGCGTTGATGTGGAACAGCGGCAGCGTGGTGCACAGCACGTCGTCGCGGCCGACGCCGAGCACTTCGGCGCTGTTCACGCCCCACCAGAAATAC
>NZ_JBFTPJ010000542.1:0-4057 GCF_056398445.1 Variovorax sp. 01T439_2 | reverse complement strand
CCAGGTGCGCCGCGATCCTGTTGAGCACTGCCGGCAGGCCGCCGGCGTAGTGGAAGTCTTCCATCAGCTTCTCGCCCGACGGATAGAGGTTGGCAATGACGGGTACGCGCCGCGCGATGGCGTCGAGCTCGTCGATGTTCAGCTCGATGCCTGCGCGCCCCGCCATCGCGGGCAGGTGCACCGCCGCGTTGGTCGAGCCGCCGAGCGCCATGTAGGCGGCCACGGCGTTGAGGAACGAGGCCTTGGTGACGATGCGCGAGGGCTTCAGGTCTTCCCACACCATCGAGACGATGCGCTCGCCGCAGCGCCATGCCATGCGGCTGTGCTCGGAGTCGACGGCCGGAATGCTCATGGCGCCGGGCAGCGACAGGCCCATGGCCTCGGCGATGGCGGTCATGGTGCTGGCCGTGCCCATGGTGTTGCAGGTGCCGGGCGTGCGCGTCATGCGCGCTTCGAGGCGGATCCATTCGGCCTCGCCGATGTTGCCGATGGTGCGCTCGGCCCAGAACTTCTTGGTGTGCGTGCCCGCGCCCACGGCCTGGCCCTTGTAGCGGTCATTCATCATCGGGCCGGCGGGCAGGAAGATGGCCGGGATGTCCATCGACAGCGCGCCCATGACCAGGCCAGGCGTGGTCTTGTCGCAGCCACCCATCAGCACCACGCCGTCGATCGGCAGGCTGCGCAGCAGCTCCTCGCATTCGATGGCCAGCAGGTTGCGGTAGATCATGGTCGTGGGCTTGACCATCACTTCGCCCAGGCTCAGCGCGGGCAGCTCGAGCGGATAGCCGCCGGCCTGCAGCACGCCGCGCTTGACGGACTCGGCACGCTCGCGCAGGTGCGCGTGGCACGGCGAGAGCTCGCTCCAGGTGTTGACGATGCCGATGACCGGCCGGCCCATGAACTCCTCGCGCGCGAGCCCCTGCTGCTGCATGCGCTGGCGGTGCGCGAAGCCGCGGATGTCGTCGCTCGCGAACCAGCGCTGGCTGCGCAGTTCCTGCAGGGTCTTGGGGCGGGCGGCTTCTGTGGACATGCGGTGTGTTCTCTGGATCTCTGGGTTCAATAGGTGGCGGGGGCCGGCGCCGAAGCGGGGGCGGCGGGCGCGCCGCGCTGCTTGAAGCGCGCGGCGATGTCGTCGGCGCTCTTGCGCAGCAGCAGCTGGTCGTTGGCCACCGCCACGAAGAGCGCGCCAAGGTCGAGCAGCTCGCGCGCGCGCGGCTCGTCGTTCATGAGGATGCCGGGCGCCTTGCCGCAGGCGAGGATGCGCGCGATGGCGCGGTCGATGGCGGCGCGCACCGTGGGGTGGTTGACCTGGCCGGCCACGCCCATGCTGGCCGACAGGTCGCCGGGGCCGATGAAGACGCCGTCGACACCGTCGACGTTCGCGATGTCCTCCAGGTGCTCGAGCGCTTCCACGGTCTCCACCTGCACCAGCACGCAGATCTCGCTGGAGGCCTCGGCCACGTACTTGGTGTCGCGGCCGAAGCGGGTGGCGCGCACCGTGCCGCCCATGCCGCGGATGCCGTTCGGCGGATAGCGCGTGGCGGCCACGGCGGCCTCGGCCTCGGCGCGGTTCTGCACGAAGGGCAGCAGCAGCGTCTGTGCGCCGATGTCCAGGTACTGCTTGATCAGCACCGGGTCGTTCCAGGGCGGGCGCACCACGGCCGAGGTGGGCCGATCGCGCTCGGCCTGCACCGCCTGCAGCTGGCGCAGCATGGTGGTCGGATCGCCGGGCGTGTGCTCGGCGTCCAGCAGCATCCAGTCGAAGCCGGCGCCCGCGAGCAGCTCGGAGATGTAGGGGTCGGGCAGCGTCGACCAGAGGCCGATCTGCGGGATCTTCGCCGCGAGGGCGTGCTTGAAGGTGTTGCGCGAGGGCATGGGTTCGGTCCTTTTGCGGGGTCAGTCGATCTTCACGTTGCCGGCCTTGATGACCTCGCCCATCGCGGCGTGGTCGGCCTTCAGGCGCTCGGCGAACGCCTGTGGCGTCGATGAGAGTACATCGAAGCCCTGCTCTTCCAGCGGCTTGCGGAACGCGGGCTCCTTGAGGATTGCAACCATCTCCTTGTGCAGCCGCTCGACCACCGGCGCGGGCGTGCCGCTGCGCACCAGCATGCCGCTCCATGCGAGCTGCACCACGCCGGGCGCGCCGGCCTCGGCCATGGTCGGCACGTTGGGCAGCAGCTTCGAGCGCTGCGTGTCGGCCACGGCCAGCACGCGCACGCGGCCGCCCTTCTCCTGCCYGAGCACGGCCGAGAGGTTGTGGAACATCATCGGGATCTGCCCGCCCATCACGTCGTTGAGCGCGGCGGGGCCGCCCTTGTAGGGCACGTGGATCAGCCGGGTGCCCGTCTTCGCCTCGAACTGCAGCCCCGTGAGATGCATGGTGTTGCCGTTGCCGGCCGAGCCGAAGCTCAGCGTGCCGGGCTCCTTCTTCGCGGCCGCCACCACGTCGGCCACGGTCTTGTAGGGCGTGCCCGCGCCCACCACCAGCACGTTGGGCGTCTGGTTGGTGAGCGTGATCGGCTGGAAGTCCTTCAGCGCGTCGAAGCCCGTGGCCTTGTAGAGGTGCGGGTTCACGGCCAGCGTGCTGACCGAGCCGAAGAAGATGGTGTAGCCGTCGGCCGGCTGGTTGCGCGCCACGTAGGCGGCCGCGATGTTGCCGTTGGCGCCGGGCCGGTTGTCGATGACCACCGGCTGGCCCAGCCGCTGCGACAGCGCCTGGCCGAAGGGCCGCGCGAACTGGTCGGCCGCGCCGCCCGCGGGCTGCGGCACGACCAGCACGATGGGCTTGTGCGGATAGTCGGCCTTGGGCTGCGCCAGCGCGGATGCGGCGGCGAGCGCCATGGCCGACAGGGCCATCGCGGCCCTTGCGAATTTCTTCATGGAGTCTCCTGGATCAAATGTTGTTCATGCGGCGGCGCCGCGCCAGAAGGCGATCTGCGCGGCGACCTGGTGGTCGATCATGGGTTTGCCGCCGACCACCCGCAGCCCGCGCGCGGCGCAGGCGGCCATGAGCTCGGTGTCGCGCGCGGCGATGATGTCGAACAGCGCCGCATCGGCCGGCAGCTGCGCCGGGTCGAAGGGCATCGGGTCGCCCGCGTGCAGGCCGAGCGAGGTGGCGTTGATGGCGAGGCCGGCGCGGCACACGCTGCCGGCACGCGTGTCGGCATCGATGCCGGGATAGGCCTTGCGCAGTTCGGCGCACAGCTGCTGCGCGCGCTCGGCTTCGCGGTTGACAATGTGCAGCTCGCGCACGCCGGCCGCGGCCAGCGCGAAGGCAATGGCGGTGCCCGCACCGCCCGCGCCCACCAGCACCACCGGCCGATCGATGCGCAGCACGCCGTGTGCGCGTGCCGCGTCGACAAAGCCGACGCCATCGAAGCTCTCGCCCGACCATTGGCCATCGGCGTCGATGCGCATGGTGTTGACCACGCCGGTGCGCCGCGCCTCGGGTCCGAGGCGCGCGCACAGCGCATGCGCCGCGGCCTTGTGCGGGATCGTGAGGTTCAGGCCCTGCAGGTTGTCCACGCGCGCGAGTTGCGCCACAGTGGCCGCGAAGTCGCCGGGGTGCACGCCCATCGGCACCAGGCACCAGTCGAGGCCGGCGGCGGCGAAGGCCGGGTTGTAGATGCGCGGCGCGCGCACGTGGTCGACCGGGTGCGCGAGGATCGGCACGAGGCGCGTCGCGCCGCTGAGGTTTGCGGGGACCATTGCCTCAGCCTTTCACCGCGCCGGCCGTGAGGCCGCTGACCAGGTAGCGCCGCACCAGCATCGAGAACACCAGCACGGGCGCCATCACCAGCGAGCCGCCGGCGGCGATCTTGCCCCACTCCCAGCCTTCGTAGTTCATGAAGTTGACCACCGCGACCGGCGCGGTGCGCGCATCGGTGCGCGTGAGGATCAGCGCGAAGAAGAAGTCGTTCCAGGCGTAGAGGAAGCACAGGATCGCCGTGGCCGCGATGCCGGCGGCCGCCATCGGCATCACGATCTCCATGAACACGGTGGCGTAGCCCGCGCCGTCCATCAGCGCCGCCTCTTCGAGCGAGGCCGGCACGGCATC
>NZ_JBFTPJ010000541.1:0-5086 GCF_056398445.1 Variovorax sp. 01T439_2 | reverse complement strand
GTGCTGCCCACCAGCGCGGCCGGGCTGTTCATTGCAAAGTAGATGCCGGGCTCGATGCACGAGGCCGCCACCAGCGCCATCACCGCCACGAAGGATTCGGCCAGCATGCCGCCGTAGCCGATGAAGCGCGCATGGCGCTCGTTGTCGAGCATCTTGGGCGTGGTGCCSGAGSWGATCAGYGCRTGGAAGCCCGACACCGCGCCGCAGGCGATGGTGATGAACAGGAACGGGAACATGCTGCCCGACCACACCGGCCCGCCGCCATTCGCAAACTGCGTGAGCGCCGGCATCTGCAGCGTGGGCATGACGAACACGATGCCCAGCGCCAGCGCAATGATGGTGCCGATCTTCAGGAAGGTCGACAGGTAGTCGCGCGGCGCCAGCAGCAGCCACACCGGCAGGCTCGCGGCCACGAAGCCGTAGCCCACCAGCATCCAGGTAAGCGCCTTGCCGTCGAAGGTGAAGAGCGGCGCCCATGCGGGGTCCTGGCTCACGGCCTGGCCGCCGAAGATGGCGAGCATCAGCAGCACGAAGCCGATCAGCGACACCTCGCCGATGCGCCCCGGCCGGATGTAGCGCAGGTACACGCCCATGAAGAGCGCCACCGGAATGGTGGCCGCCACGGTGAAGGTGCCCCACGGCGATTCGGCCAGCGCCTTCACCACGATCAGCGCCAGCACCGCAAGGATGATGATCATGATCATGAAGGTGCCGAACAGCGCGATCATGCCGGGCACCGTGCCCATCTCCTGCTTGACGAGGTCGCCGAGCGAGCGGCCGTCGCGCCGCGTGGAGATGAACAGGATGATGAAGTCCTGCACCGCGCCCGCGAACACCACGCCCGCCAGCACCCACAAGAGCCCGGGCAGGTAGCCCATCTGCGCTGCGAGCACCGGGCCCACCAGCGGACCGGCGCCCGCAATGGCCGCGAAGTGGTGGCCGAACAGCACGTTCTTGTCGGTCGGCACGTAGTCCAGGCCGTCGTTGTGGCGGTGCGCCGGCGTCTTGCGGTTGCCGTCCAGTCCCAGCACCTTCTCGGCGATGAACAGGCTGTAGTAGCGGTAGGCGATCAGGTAGGTGCAGACCGCGGCGGTCACCACCCACAGGGCGTTGACGCTTTCACCGCGCGTGAGGGCCACGGTGCCGAGCGCGAATGCGCCGGCCACGGCCACGACGAGCCACACCAGGTGGCGGCGGATGCTGTGCATGGGAATGTCTCCTGGGAATGAACCCGGGAGTTTTGCCGCATGGGCGCGCGGGCGCATCCGTCGGACCGCGCGGCCCGCGTGCGTGGCTTTGCGTAATGGAAAACCCTGAAGGGCCTGTGAACAGCCCTAGCGCACGGTCGACATCACCGTCGCGCGGCAGCGGGGCTGGTCGCGCGGCGCCAGCAGGTTGCAGTTGTCCAGCGCTCGCTGCTGCATGTCGCTGAGCCGGGGTTGCTCGCCGGGCGGCGGGCCGTCCCACTGGCGGTAGGCCGGCGGCGGAGGCGGCTGCTCGGCCCAGCGCTCGCGGCGTTCGTATTCGCGCCGCTGCTCGCGTTCGTAGGCGCGCTGCTCGCGGCGGTCATAGCGCTCTTCGCGGTCGCGCTGGATGCGCCACATGCAGGTGTTGAAGTCGACGCCGGAACGGCCGCTGGCGCAGTAGCGGCGGTCGTTCTCGTAGAAGTCGCCGCGCTGCGCGAACGCCGGGAGGATGGTGGCAATGCCCAGGACGGCCAGGGCTAGGATTTTTTTCATGGGGGACCTCTCCGAGCTTCGGTGATACCGGCACAGCATGCCACACCGGCCAGGCCGTCCCAACGCAGGCATCCCCGTAGAACCAACGGCAACACCCGCGCGTTGAGTGGGATTCGGGCCGCTTTTTTCCGGGCTAGAGCCGGCGCGCCTGCATCGGCTGGCGCGACCAGTAGATGCCGTCCAGCCGGTCGAGCCGCACCTCGCCGCCCGTCGAGGGCGCATGCACGAACTGCCCGGCCCCCACGTAGATGCCCGCGTGCGACGGCGTGGAGGCGCCGAAGAGCACCAGGTCGCCCGAGCGCAGTTCGGACGCGGGCACGGCACGGCCGAAGCCGGCCATGCGCGCCACCGTGCGCGGCGTGGCCTGGCCCGTGCTGCTTCTGTACACGTAGCCGATGAGCCCGCTGCAATCGAAGCCGCCCTCCGGCGTGTTGCCGCCGTAGCGGTACGGCGTGCCGACCAGGCCCAGCGCATGGATCGCGACGCTGCTCGATTGCTCGGCCGTCAGCACGGGAGGCGGCGCATAGGCGGCCCCGGGCTGCGGCGCCCGCGGCCCTGCACAGCCCAGCACCAGCAGGCAGGCGCCGATCGGGAGCAGCCGAAGCAGCGGCATGCGGGGACGTGGCGTGGGTGCGGAGGCGTCGGGCATGTGGTTCCTTCAGGACTTGGCCGTCTTCTTCGCGGGCTTGGGCTTGCCGGCGCTGTTGAGCGCCACCGCCTCGCGCACGAGCGCCTTGAAGGCGGCCCCATCGATTTCGTCGCCTTCGAAGATGTCGATCGCGCGGCGCATGTTGCCGTCCAGGCTCGCGTTGAAGAGGCCGGCCGGGTCCGGCAGCGAGGCGYCCTTGGCGAAGGTGAGCTTCACCTTGTCCTTGTAGGACTCGCCCGTGCAGATGATGCCGCCGTGCGACCAGACCGGCGTGCCCATCCACTTCCATTCCTCGACGACTCCCGGGTCCGCCTGCTGGATGAGCTTGCGCATGCGGCCCAGCGTTTCGCCGCGCCAGCCGCCGAGCTCGGCGATGCGTTGCGAGATGAGTTCCGATGCCGGCTGGCCGGTGCTCGCGTCCGACTTTTTCATGTTCTGTCCTGGAGGTTCCGAAGCAGCTTCATTGCAATGACCGTGGAGGATAGCCATGCATCGAAGCAATGCAAGCATGGCCCGTGTCCCGCCCGTTCATATGGCACGATCGCCGCATGCCAGAGCCCTCCCGCCGCATACCGTACCGCACCTGGCCAGGCGCGCTCGCGGTGCTGCTCGCCATTGCCGGCTACGTGGGCGGCCTGAGCTTCTGGGACAGCCGCACGCCCGGCAGCCGGCCGCTGGCTGCGGGAGAAACGGTGTCAGTCGGCCACGCGAGGTTCGTTCCCGCCAGCGGATGGGAGATGGACGTGTCGCGCTCCAGGGCCGGCCAGTCGCTGATGCTGTTCAAGGGCGGCCACAAGTTCCTGGTGACCACGCGCGCCTGGGCCGGCGGGCCCGACGGCCCGCTGGTGCGGCAGCAAAGGCTCATGGAGCGCGGCCAGCGCCTGAACATCGATGGCGACGTGTCCGACTTCGTCACCTCGTGGGGCCTGCAGGGCAAGACCTTTGCGTACTATGGATCGAAGCTGGCCGGCCGCTTCTGGCAGGTGGTCGACCTGCAGCGCCGCTCGCTCGTGCAGATCGATTGCTACGGTGCCAGCGAAGGCCTGAACGAGGCAATGGCCGATGCGCGCAGCATGCTCGAATCGATGGACCTGGAGGCACCGCAGTGAGCCCGCCCGCCTTCGAGGGCCAGCAGGACCGCGGCGACTGGCCGATCGGCACCGATTCGTTCTTCCAGCCGCAGCGCGCGGCCTTCTGGCTGCTGGCGGCGCTGATCGTCAACGGGCTGTTCTACACCGTCAACATGTTCTCGATGGGGTTCCGCGTCGTGCCCGTCACGGCCCTGCTGGGCATCCTGGTGTGGGGCATCTACACRCTGCTTTTCCTCCTGGTCTTCCGCACGCTGGACCTGCTCGAGCAGCATCCGCCGGAAGCCTTCGTGCTGGCCTTTGCCTGGGGCGGGCTCGGCGCCGTCTACTTTGCCGCGCCGGCGAACATCGCCATCCAGAGCCTGTGCGCCAAGCTGGTGTCGCCGGTCTCCGGTGCTCGTCAACCTGCTGACGCGCGGGCTGCTGAGCGGGCTGTGGAGCCATGCGGCCTACACCACGATCGCGTCCTTCGGCGTCGCCTGGTTCCTGCTGCATCCGGAGCGTTCGCTGGCGGCGAGGATCGCCTGCGCCCTGCTGTGCTTCGCGCTTGCGTGGGCGATGCATTTCATCTGGAACTCGCCATGGCTCGAAGACCTCTTTGACGGCGGCTACGGCGACATGGCCGTGATGCTCGCCGTCAAGGGCATTCCCGCGATGGTTGCGGCCGGGCTCTTCTGGCGAGTTGCCGCACGCGAGAACGGCGCCTATCTGCATGCGCTGGCCGCCTACTTCGTGCCGGAGCGCGAGCTGATCCGCGACGACGAGTGGATCCGCCTGGGCGCGCCCTTGCAGCGCTACAAGGTTCGCCGGGAAATGGGCTGGACCTTCGGGCTGCGGGCCAGGCGCCTGAAGACGCAGCTGCAGCGCGAGCAATTGCGGCTGATCCGAAAGGCCATGACCTACGGACGCGGCGCCCAGACGCTGCGGCATGAAGTGGCGATCCGGCGCGTGCGGGCCGAACTCGATCCGCTCATTGCCGCAAAGCCCTGAGGATCGGGACCATGGCCGTGGATCCTCCGGGGCGTCCGGCAGAGCCCGCGCCTTCGCACCGCAGGCGCTGGCTGCTCGCCGCGGCCGCGGCGGGCGCCGCGCTCGCCGCAGCTGCATGGGCCGTCGCCACCGGCACCGTCGAGATTCCCGAGCGCTTCAATCCGTGGGCGCCGCTCGACGTGGCGGCGGCGCCCAACTGGCTGACCGGCTTCAAGCTCGAGCGGGCCCGCCGCGAACCCGYGCGCTGCCTTGCGGCGCTGGCGCAAACCGGCATGCAGTACGACCCGCTGCCCGACCGCGTCACCGGCCCCGGCTGCGGCTTCGAGAACGCCGTGAGGCTGCGCTCCGCCGGCGTGCGCCTGGGCACTTCGCCTTCGCTGAGCTGCCCGATGGCGCTGTCCTTCTTCATGTGGGAGCGGCACGCGCTGCAGCCGGCCGCCAGGCAGCACTTCGGCCAGCCGGTGGTGGCCATCGAGCATCTCGGCAGCTACGCCTGCCGCAACGTGAACCGCGGCGAAGGCGCCGTGCCGGGCGCTTCGCGCAGCCGGCATGCCACGGCCGATGCGCTGGACGTCGCCGGCCTCACGCTGGCCGACGGCCGCCGCATCACGGTGCTGCAT
>NZ_JBFTPJ010000540.1:0-6800 GCF_056398445.1 Variovorax sp. 01T439_2 | reverse complement strand
GGAACTGGCACTTGCCATGAGGGCCTCCATCGTTGTCACGGGGCCGCGAACCATTCGCAGCCCAGTGGAGGCAGTCTCGGGAGCAAGGGCCTTTTTGCGCAGGGAGATATTCAGCGCATCGGTTCGTCTCCGGGACGCTCCGCCGCGTTGCGCGGAATGCCCGCGAGCGCCAGATAGCCACCGCCCATGTACGCTTCGGCGCGCCGCAGCAGGTGCCGGACCTGGGCGCGCAGCTCGCCATCAGCGTGCCAGCGCGCCACGGCTTCGAAACCGAATAAGGCTTGGGCGATGTCGCGGTGCGAGGCGCCGGCCTGCGCGCCGTCGAGCGCCTGCAGGGCGCGAAGATGCAGCAGCGCAGCACGGGTGACAGTCCGCGTGGAATCCTCGGCCGGCGCATGGCCCTGAAGAGCCTGTGCCTGCGCGTTGAACGCCTCCAACTGGCCGCGCAGGCCAGGGCCGAGCGGGACGGCGCAGATGTAGGCCGCGCCATCGCAGAGGTCGTCGGCCAGCGACATGCGCAGCCGCTGCGCGGACACCTCGGTCAGCAACGTGAGGCCCGAGCCGCCGAGCGCCAGGCGCTTGCGGCCAGGCACGCGCCAGAGGTCGAAGGTCGGCCGGGCCGACGCATCGTGCGCGCGCGAAGCACGCACGTGCAGCAGCTCGTCAGCCGCCGTGATCCAGTATGGTCGCGCTTCGCGCGCATCGAGACGGGGGTCTTCGGCGCTGTCGCAACCCCCACCGGTCGAGCGATGCGGCGCGCCGTGCCCAGTCCACCTGGTACTGCGGATGGCGGCGCAGGTACTCCCACGCRAGCGCRGGGCTGTCGAGATCGAGCGTGTAGAGGTAGGCCGCCGACGCGCGCCAGGGCGCGGTCGGCAGGCCTTCGGCCTTGCGGTCGGTCATGGCAGAACTCACTTCTTCTTGCTTGCGCGAAGACTGCCACGGGCACGGCCGGCATGGCTGGCTTTTGCGGCGATGCGCTCTCGCGCGGGCGGCGACGATCCCGTACGCCGGCCCACCAATGAAGTTCAGTCGTTGATCGACCCGTCGCGCTGCGCGTCGGCCACGTAGCCGGACAACGGCTGGCGTGCCCTGAAATGCGGATCGGCAACGATGCGCAAGCCGGTGGGGCCGCACACGCCCTCGAGCGCCAAAAGGCTCACGTGCCCGAGTTCGGGGAAGCCCGTGCCGGCATCGGTCAGCCCATAGGCGCGATCGCCGTCGGCATCGAGCTCGGTGAGCAGCCAGCAGGCCGGGGCGTCCAAGGTGTACAGCTTGACGACGGGATAAGGATCGACGGCGCGGCCATGGGCGCGCGCTGCGCCGTTGGCCAGCATCTGGTCACGCTGCTGTTCGGTGAGGAATGCCATGGCTTTGAGAGGAGACCTTGGAATGCTATTGCGACAGATGAAGATCTGTAAGTCAAATTGGTGACTTCATGCGACACAAAGCTTTGCGCGATGCCTCGCTGTCGAATCGCACTCGATAACGCCTCGATGAGAATGCGCTTTGAACACTATAGATTGTAGCCCTATAGAGGTCGATAGGTTGTCATCGCCGTTCCCCGACGAACGACCGAATGACCTCCCCCACCCACTCTTTCCCCGCGGCTCTCAAGGCTGTCCGGAAAGCCCGTGGCCTGAGTCAGGAAGCGTTTTCCGATGTGTCGAGTCGCACGTACCTGAGTTCGCTCGAGCGCGGCCTGAAGAGCCCGACCCTCAGCAAGGTGAGCGACCTGTGCGAGGTCATGGACGTGCATCCACTCACGCTGCTGACGCTCGCCTATGGCGGAGACGACAAGGCCAGAGACAAGCTCTTCGAGCGTGTACGGCGTGAGCTGGCCGAAATCCAAGGTTCACACACGGAATGAAAGCGCGGCCGGTTGGCCGCGCCTTTGGCGCTACGCCACGATGCGCCCGGCCAGCCCGCGCTTCGCGCGCGTAGCCGCTCAGCGGCTTGTCGGCGATGAAATGGAGATCGCGCTCAATCGGCAGGCCCCACTTCTCGCCGAAGCCCTCCAGTTCCGTCAGGCTCACGTGGCCCAACTCGGGAAAGCCTTGCCCGAGCTCGCAGAGGCCGAACGTGCGGTCATCATCCTCGCGATCGATCTCACACTGCAACCACGTCGCGCCCGCGTTGGGCGTGAACAGCTTGACCACCGGCAGTGGGTCGAATTGAGGGTTCTCGATCGAKTCTYGGCCRTTRGCCAGCAGCTKCGCGCGTTGTTCGTCGGCAATGAGCKTCGTCATGGTCTTTCTCCTTGGAAGGATTCCGGGCGGRATTGCCCGAGACCGAAGCCGCACGGCGCAGCGCAGCCGTCAGGGTTCGAGAGACGGCCGCCGGCCGCCAGCGCACGACGTGCGCGCAGACCTTGACGGCGAGAACGCCGTGCAATGATGAAGGGAACAGCAAGCCCCCCCCCTGCCTCGTGGCAAGCGAAGCGCGCAGGCCGGGAGCGCAGTGAAGGCCGCAGGCGTCAGGGATGGAAGCCCGAAGGGTCAAGACGCCACCGGCGGCTCGATGCGCAGCACGACAGCCCGGCCCGGCACCGCCGGGAGACGCACGAACATCTTCGCCGCCGAACCGTGTGCACGCTGATTCGCAAAAACCTGCGATACGTCTCTGCACGAACCCACGGATCCGGAGAACCGCTTCCGCACATCCACTGCTGCCCGTGCATGCGCAGAACCGCAAAGTCGGAATGGCGACGATCCACAGATCAGGAAATCAGGAAGTACGGACTGACGCCAATCCGTACTTCCGCAATTCGGTAGGGGCTCGCAGCAGTTGAACGGCCCGCGACCAGCGCGGGCCATTGACGGAACTCAGAGGTGAAGCGCCCCGCCTGCAGGCGGGGCACCGCGCGACGCTCAGTCGCCCTTGCTGCGCGACCAGATCAGGTTGTGTGCGCCGTCGTCGCCCTCGACCAGGCGGGCATAGATGGTCGCCGGGAACGACGGGTCGTCCAGCGTTACCGACAAATAGGGCCGGTCCGCCTTGCTGACCTTCTTCCAGGCTGCGCCGATCTCGAGCCCGTTGCCGGCGACAACGCGGAAGTCCGGGGCGTTCTCGCTCGCCTTGTCGCTGGCGGCGATCTTGACCTTGACGTTCAGGGTCAGGGTGCGAACCGTGCCGGTGTAGCCGTTGCCCGACGCGGTGAAGTTGCCAATGGTGCTCATGATGAAGTCCTTTCGAGGTTGATCCAGGTCCGCGCCCATCGCGGCCTTGGCGTGATCCGACCGGCGCGGGTCCGGGCGCGCCGCACCGAAGGCCGCAGCACAGCGGAGGACCGGCAGGCCCGAGAAATTTGGCTCGCGAGGAATCTGCGCAGCAGAGGGGAAATTTGTTGGGCCGGACGGTTGCGGCGATGAAGCCCGAGGCAAGCGAAACGCAGAGCAGCGCCGCCGTGCCCGCGCCAGGATTCACGACACATACAAGGCCGTGGGCGTGGACCTGTCCTCGCAAGGGACGCATGCGCCCGGCAATTGCCCGCGGAGACAGCCTCCCGGCATGGATTCGGCTGCGGCCGAATGCCAAGCCGGCACACAGGCGAAGACAAGGGAGAACGCTCCGCCGCGTGGCGGCACACAAGATCGGCATCGGCGGCGTGGAAATCGGAGAGCACGGCGGACGGCCTGTCGGTGACACCAGCCGTTGTTCACGGGACCTGCCCGCCAGCGTCGGGGACGGTGCCGCATTTCGGAACCCAGCGCAGCAAGTTCTGTCGCAGCCCTGCGCCCGTCCTGCGACGGGTGCTCACTTTGAGATCTCGGCGGCGCAGTCGCTGGATGTGAAAACGCGCGCGGCACACTTGCCGCGCGCGTCGTGCCGAGTCAACAAGCCCCGGCCCGCAGGCCGGGGCTCCATGCTCATGCGACGGCGTGCATACCCTCGCGGTCTTCTTGCCAAGCCGGTTGACATGATCGGGCGCGAACGCCAGCACCGCTTCCAGCGCCTTGGCTTTCGAGACATGCTCGAAGTAGCCTGCGGCGGTCGGCGTCCACCAGTTGTGCATGTCGAGGTTCACCGCCTGCGCGAGCGCAGCGGCGGGGACTTCTTCCTCATGCGAAGCCAGCGCGCTGACCGTGGAGGCCACGCACACCGCCAGCAGCGACAACAGTTCCTGCTGCGGGAAGGCCAGCAGTTCGGCGAACAACGCATCCGGGTCGCCGGGCAGGCGATCGGCCCACGCGTCCCGAACCTTGCGCATGCCCATCGCCGCCGGTGCGTCCCCGATGTCCGGCGCATGTTGTCCGAGCCCGTCCTGCGGCGTGGCGGTGATGTCGACCGGCGACCCGCCCGAGCCATAGCTGTCCACGATCACACGCAGCGCGAGGCGATGCACCACCGCCACCAGCGCGACGTGCGGATGCCGCGCCACCTCGGCCTGCAAGGCCGCCGTGCGGTGCGCGCTGAGGCGCTTCGCCAGCTTCTCCGAGATGCCGGACTTGGTCGTTTCATCGACACCCGCATCCGGGCCGTTGCCCGCCGCGCTCCCCTCCTGCCGCGCCTGTTCCCGCAACGCCTTGGCCTGTTCCTCGCGCAGCAGGCCGCGATGCACGACCACGCCGCCCATCGGATCGAGCGACACCACGGTACCGGCCAGCGCCACCACGGCGGGCGGATACTCGACCAGCTGGCGTTCGATGGCCTCCAGTTCGTTGCCGAGCTCGTCCATGGCGTTGTGCAGCGCTTGCGCCTGCTCGTCGGTCATGTCCTTGTTGTCGTCATCCAGCCGCTCTTGCAGCTCCGCTTGCCGGTCCTCCAGCTTGGCGATGCGCTTGGCCTCGGCCTTGCTGGGTTCGCGGCGCGTGCTGCGCGCCCGCTGGAACTGGTACAGGTCGGATGACATGGCGCGTGGGACGGCATCCACCCAAGCCCACCCTTCGGCCCGGACCTGCTCGGCCATCGGCGCGAGCTTGTCGCGCGCCAATGCGTCCAGCAGCGCGCCGTCCGTCAGGAAGATGCCGTTCCGGTCGTCCGCGAACAGGTCACGGCGAACACCTCCACCCGCCTGCTCATAGGCCTCCAGCCCGACGAAGCGCGCCACCGCATCGCGGCTCGCGTCGATCTCGTCGCTCGTCAGGTGATCGCGCAGCGCCTCCGGGCTGCGCTGCCATGGCGGCGAGTCGTAGAACGCGGCTTCCTGCGCCACATGGTCGTCGGTGATGGCCAGCGCCATCAATTGCTCCAGCGTCACAGCCTGCTTTTCAAAGTCCGCCAGCAAACGGGGCGAGACGTTGGCGAGCTTGAGCCGCCGCTGCACCACGAGAGGCGTGACGCCGAAATCGGCGGCGATATCTTCCACTGGCCGGCCTTCGGCCACGAGGTCCTTCCACGCGAACAACTCCTCGATGGGCGACATGGCCTCGCGCTGCACGTTCTCGGTGAGGCTGACAGTGCGGGCTGCATCATCAAGCACCAACAGGCAATGCACCCCGTGGTTCTTCGCCAGCTTGCGACGCTTAACCAGCAGCTTCAACGCGGCCAGACGCCGCCGCCCGGCCACCACGTCGTAGTGCTCGCCATCGGGCGCGGCCACCACGGTGAGGTTATGCAGCAGGCCGACGCGCGCGATGCTCGCGGCCAGTTCGGGAATCGACGTGCCGCCGCTCTTGCGCACGTTGCGGCTCGAAGGCCGCAGCTTGGACAGCGGAATCAGCAGCAGTTCCTGCGAGGCCGCGAAGGCGGCGGCAGCGCCGCCCGTGGCGATGGTGTGGGTTTCTTGAAAGGTAGCGGTGTTCATGGTGTAGCTCCTATCGGGACAAGATGAAGAAAATGGGGAATGGATGGAGGGGCTGCGCCCCCCCGGCTGAGGGTTCAGGCTTTGAGCTGGCGCATGCCATCGGCCAGCAGCCACAGGGCGCGGTTCAGTCGCAGGTTTTGGTCGATGCCCTGCACCGGGCGCGTGCTCTGGCGGCGCCCGTTGGCGGCACGCCCGTTCAATCCGCCCTTGACGAGGTTTTCCTGCGTGCGGTTGAACACGCTCCACAGGTCGCGGCGGTCGTCATCCGTGCGGCGCGGCATCAGGATTTGCGTTTCCGTGATCGGCGCGGGCTTGTCCGGGTCGTCGTACTTGAGGGTCAGCGCGGCGCGGGCGAACACCTCCGACTCCCCGGCATCCAGCGTGATGGCCCGCATGGCCTCGCGCGACGCCTGCGCCCGGTCGAAGCCGCTCAAGACTTCATACGCACCTTCGACAACCTGCCCCGCCACATCGCCCTTGTGATGCACGCGCACATCGGCCACCGTGTCGCCGCACACCAGCCCGTTATGGCAGACGAAGCGAAACATGCCCGCCAGCATCTGGTAGCTGCTGGTGCCGTCATGCGAGTTCAGCAGGATGATTTCGTTGGCCTCGCGGCCGTTGATCTGGCTCGCGTGACGCAGCCGGATCATGTGCTTGGTGAAGTCGCGCCGCCCCTCCTGCCGTACGCGGGTCTGACACACCATGAAGGGCTCGAAGCCCTCCCCTCTCAATTCCCGCAGCACGGTGGCCGTGGGGATGTAGCTGTAGCGCTGCGAGCGGCTGCCATGGGGAGCGTCCGCAAAGATGGACGGGGCCACGGCCCTGATCTGGTCGTCCGACAGTGGGAATTCCGAGCGCAGCACCGGCGAAGCCGGTGCGAAACGGGAAACGAGTTGCATGGTCTTTCTCCTGACGAAGTTGGCTGTTGAACAACCCCCACCGGATTCCTAGATTCGGAGCCCTCTTCGGGTCTTCCGGTGGGGTTGGCACGAAGAACCCGGTTGGCCTCGTTGCCACCGTCTTTCCTGAGTTCATCGCCCGCGTCGGTCAG
>NZ_JBFTPJ010000539.1:0-4079 GCF_056398445.1 Variovorax sp. 01T439_2 | reverse complement strand
GTGCATGTAGAAATAGTCGCCCGATATGCCGCCGAAGGCCACGATGTCGGCCTCGCCGACGGTGYGGCGGTGCGTGAGCAGCGAGTCGCCGATGCGCAGGTCTTCGAAGTGGCGGCGGAACGGGTGCACCTCGCTCTCGCGCACGGCCGCGCCGCGCACGTGTTCGCCGGTGATCGCGGCCAGCATGGTGGGCGAGCCCTGCACCGCGGCGCGCTGCAGGTAGTGCTTCACGGCGCGCAGGCCGCCGAGCTCTTCGCCGCCGCCCGCGCGGCCCGGGCCGCCATGCTTGAGCTGCGGCAGCGGCGAGCCGTGGCCGGTTGATTCGGCCGCGGCCTCGCGGTCGAGCACCAGCAGGCGGCCATGCCATGCGGCGGCCACCGGAATGGCCCTGGCCGCGATGGCCGGGTCGCGCGTGACCAGCGTGCCGACCAGGCTGCCGCGCCCGCGCGCGGCCAGCGCCAGGGCTTCGTCGATGCCGTCGTAGGGCATCAGCGTGCTGACGGGGCCGAAGGCTTCGACATCGTGCGCGGCATCGTGTTCGAGGGGCCTCCGGCTCAGGAGCAGCGTGGGCGCGAAGAAGGCACCTCCGGCCACGCCGTCACCCACCGGCGAGAAGCCGTCGCGCTCGCCGTAGACCAGCTCGGCGCCCTGCAGCAGCGTGGCGACGCGCTCGGCCACGTCGGCCTGCTGCGCATGCGAGGCGAGGGCGCCCATGCGCACCTCTTCGCGCGAGGGATCGCCGATGACGGTCTTGGCCAGCCGCGCGCGCAAGCGTTCGGCCACCGCATCGAGATGCTGGCGCGGCACGATCGCGCGCCGGATGGCGGTGCACTTCTGGCCGGCCTTGACGGTCATTTCGCGCGCCACTTCCTTCACGAACAGGTCGAACTCCTCGTCGCCCGGCGTCACGTCGGGCGCGAGGATCGCGCAGTTGAGCGAGTCGGCCTCGGCGTTGAACGGGATCGAGTGGCGCACCAGGTTCGGGTGTACGCGCAGCCTGGCGGCGGTGTCGGCCGAGCCGGTGAAGGTGACCACGTCGGCCCCTTCGAGCCGGTCGAGCAGGTCGCCCGTGCCGCCCACGACCAGCTGCAGGCTGCCCTCGGGCAGGATGCCCGACTGCACGATGAGCCGCACCAGCGCCTCGGTGAGATAGCTGGTGGCCGTGGCCGGCTTGCCGATGCAGGGCATGCCCGCGAGAAAGCTGGGTGCGAATTTCTCGAGCAGGCCCCACACCGGAAAGTTGAAGGCGTTGATGTGCACCGCCACGCCGCCGCGCGGCACCAGGATGTGCGTGCCCGCAAAGCCCCCCTTCTTGCCGAGCGCAAAGGCCGGGCCTTCATGCACCAGGTTGCCCGAGGGCAGCTCGTTGCTGCCGATGCCGGCATAGGCAGCGAGCGTGCCGGCGCCGCCTTCGATGTCGATCCAGCTGTCGGTGCGCGTGGCGCCCGTGTGGGCCGAGATCGCGTAGAGCGTTTCCTTGTGGGCGGCCAGGTGCTTGGCCAGTGCCTTCAGCCGCTCGGAGCGCTGCTGGAAGTCGAGCGCCATCAGCGCGGGCAGGCCGACGCGGCGCGCGTGGGCGAGCGCTTCGGCAAAGTCGATGGCCTCGGCATGCGTGCTGGCCACGGGCTGGCCGTTGACGGCGCTGCGCAGCTGCTGCGCGCCCTGCTGGCCGATCCAGCGGCCGGCGATGTAGCTTTGAAGGGTGGTCATGCGGGTGTCCTTTCGCTGTCTTGGTATTGCCCCTTCCCCTTCCGGGGAAGGTAGGGATGGGGGCAAGTGGCGTTCGTTCGGCGCAGTGCTCTGTCAGGCGCCGCTTGCCCCCACCCCAACCCWCCCCCGGAAGGGGAGGGAGAAAATCCGGGGTCATTCCTTCTTTCCGATGCCCAGGTAGGTGTCGATGATTCTCTGGTCGTGCATCAATTCGCGTGCGTGGCCTTCGAGCGCGACGGCGCCCATCTCGAGCACATAGGCCCGGTCGGCCACCTGCAGGGCGGCGCGTGCGTTCTGCTCCACCAGCAGCACCGAGACGCCATGGCTTCGCAATTGCGAGACCACGCGCAGCACTTCGCGCACCACCAGCGGCGCCAGGCCCAGCGATGGCTCGTCGAGCATCAGCAGGCGGGGCCGCGCCATCAGCGCGCGGCCGATGGCCAGCATCTGGCGCTCGCCGCCCGAGAGCGTCGAAGCCAGCTGCGGCTTGCGTTCGCGCAGCCGCGGGAAGATCTCGAACACTTCTTCCATGCGCGCACGCTGGTCGCGCTTGCCCTTGCGCCACTGGTAGAAGCCGCCGAGCAGCAGGTTGTCCTCGACCGACATCTCGCCGAACAGCTCGCGCCGCTCGGGCACCAGCGCCACGCCGCGCGCCACCATGGTCTCGACGCTCGGGCGCGCGATGCGCTCGCCGTGCAGCATGAGCGCGCCGGTGGAAGGCAGGAGCCCCATCGCCGCGCACAGCAGCGTGGTCTTGCCCGCGCCGTTGGGGCCGATCACGGTGACGATCTCGCCTTCGTTCACATGCAGGCGCACGCTGTGCACCGCTTCGACGCTGCGGTAGGCGACGCAGAAGCCGTCGAGTTGAAGGATGGGCGTGCTCATCGTGCTTCTTCCAGCAGTTCGTCGTCGGCACCGCCCAGGTAGGCTTCGAGCACGCGCGGATTGGCCTGCACTTCGGCCGGCGTGCCGGTGGCGATCACGGTGCCGAATTCGAGCACCGTGATGCGGTCGGCCAGGTTCATCACGAATTCCATGTCGTGCTCCACCACGAGGATGCCCAGGCCTTCGGCGCGCAGCTGGTCCAGCAACACCGAAAGCGCGCGCTTCTCCAGGTGGCGCAGGCCCGCTGCGGGCTCGTCGAGCAGCAGCACCGAAGGCTGGCCGGCCAGCGCGCGTGCAATCTCGACCACGCGCTGCTGGCCCAGCGAGAGCGATGCGGCCGGCGTGTCGGCATGCGCGCCGAGGCCGCAGCGCTCGATCTGGCGGCGCGCCTCGGCCATCAGCGCGGCTTCCTCGGCGCGGTCCAGCCGCAGCATCGCGGCGAGCCAGCCGCGCCGGGCGCGCAGGTGGGCGCCGAGCGCCACGTTCTCGGCCACGCTGCGCGCACCGAGCAGGCGCACATGCTGGAAGGTGCGGCCCAGGCCCAGCGCGGCGAACACGCGCGAGGGCCTGGCCGTCATCGCCTGGCCCGCGAGCCGCACTTCGCCGGAGCTCGGATCGTCCACGCCCGAGACCATGTTGAAGAAGGTGCTCTTGCCCGCGCCGTTCGGTCCGATCAGCGCATGGATCTCGCCGGCCTTCAGTGTCATCGAGATGTCGTTGTTGGCCACCAGGCCGCCGAAGCGCTTGCTGACCTTGGTGGCCTGCAGCAGCACCTCGCCCCGGGCGGGCAGGTTGCGGTGCGCGAGCTGCACGGCCGGCGCGGTATGGCTCGCGGCCGGGGCATGCGGGCGCACCCAGCGGCTCGCGATGCGCGCGAGCGTGGGCCACAGGCCGTCCGCAAAGCGCTGCAGCACGAACAGCATGAGCAGGCCGAACACGATCACTTCGAAGTTTCCGCTGCTGCCCAGCAGCGATGGCAGCACGTCCTGCAGCTTTTCCTTCAGCAGCGTGATGAGCGCGGCGCCCAGCACCGCACCCCACAGGTGGCCCGCGCCGCCCACCACCGCCATGAACAGCAGCTCGATGCCGATGTTCAGGTTGAAGGGCGTCGGATTCACGAAGCGCTGCAGGTGCGCATAGAGCCAGCCCGAGACGGCCGCCAGCAGCGCAGCCAGCACGAACAGCTTCACGCGGTGGCGGGCGGTGTCCACGCCCATCGACTCGGCCATCAGCCGCCCGCCCTTGAGCGCGCGGATGGCCCGGCCCTCGCGCGAGTCGAGCAGGTTGTGCATGGCCCACAGCGCGAGCAGCAGCACGGCCCAGATCACCACGCCCAGCGCGCGCGGCGTGGCCAGCGAGTAGCCGGCAATCACCAATGGCGGCACGCCGGTGATGCCCGTCTGCCCGCCGAGGAAGTCCATGTTGCCGAGCAGGTAGTACAGGCTCAGGCCCCAGGCGATGGTGCACAGCGGCAGGTAGTGGCC
>NZ_JBFTPJ010000538.1:0-4086 GCF_056398445.1 Variovorax sp. 01T439_2 | reverse complement strand
GCCTCACGGTGCGCGTGTGCGACGGCCTGGCCTGCGAACTGGCCGGTGCCAGGGATCTGCTGGCGCGGCTGCCCGAACTGCTCGGCGTCGAGGGCGGCGACGTGCGCGTGATTGCGGCGCCCTGCATCGGCCGCTGCGAGCAGGCGCCCGCGGTGGCCGTCGACCGGCAGGCCGTGCCGCTCGCGACCACGGCGAAGGTGCTGCAGGCCCTGAAGTCCGATCCTGAGGAAGCCACGGTCGCGTACTTCGACGCGGCCGCGTTCGCCGAAAAAAGCATCTCGCCGCTGCCCGGCGCCATCGAGCGCATGCCGGCCTTCACCGACTACGCCACCTACCGCGCGCACGGCGGCTACGCGCTCGCGTCCGCGCTCGTCAACGGCGAGGAAGACGCCGAAGCCATCATCAAGACCATGGAAGACTCGGGCCTGCGCGGCCTGGGCGGTGCGGGCTTTCCGGCCGGGCGCAAGTGGCGCATCGTGCGCGACCAGCCGGCGCCCCGGCTCATGGCGGTCAACATCGACGAAGGCGAGCCCGGCACCTTCAAGGACCGCACCTACCTCGAACGCGATCCGCACCGCTTCCTCGAAGGCCTGGTGGTGGCCGCGCAGATCGTCGGCATCGAGCAGTGCTACATCTACCTGCGCGACGAATACCACGATTGCCGCGCGCTGCTCGAAACCGAGCTGGCGCGGCTGCAGGCCGATCCGCCCTGCGCGCTGCCGCGCATCGAGCTGCGGCGCGGCGCGGGCGCCTACATCTGCGGCGAAGAGTCGGCCATGATCGAAAGCATCGAGGGCAAGCGCGGCGAACCGCGCATGCGCCCGCCCTACATCGCGCAGGTGGGCCTGTTCGGCCGCCCGACGCTGGAGCACAACTTCGAAACCCTCTACTGGGTGCGCGACATCGTCGAGAAAGGCGCGGCCTGGTTCAGCGGCTTCGGCCGCCACGGCCGCAAGGGCCTGCGCAGCTTCAGCGTGAGTGGCCGCGTGAAGCACCCGGGCGTCAAGCTCGCGCCCGCGGGCATCACGGTGCAGGAGCTCATCGACGAATACTGCGGCGGCATGCTCGACGGCCACTCGCTCTACGCCTACCTGCCGGGCGGCGCATCGGGCGGCATTTTGCCGGCGCGCATGAACGACATTCCGCTCGACTTCGACACGCTGCAACCCTACGGCTGCTTCATCGGCTCGGCCGCGGTAATGGTGCTGAGCCAGCACGACCGCGCCCGCGACGCCGCGCTCAACGTGATGCGCTTCTTCGAGCACGAGAGCTGCGGCCAGTGCACGCCCTGCCGCGTCGGCACCGCCAAGGCCGCGGCGCTGATGCATGCGCCGGTGTGGGACAACGCCACGCTCGAAGACCTCGCGCAGGTCATGGGCGACGCCTCCATCTGCGGACTCGGACAGGCGGCCCCCAACCCGATCCGCTGCATCCAGCAATACTTCCCGGAGGAGGTGGCATGAACGCCCCGTCGAAACTTGCGGAACTGATGCCGCAAACCATCGAATTCACCCTCGACGGCCAAGCCATCCAGGCCTTCGATGGCGAGACCATCTACAAGGCGGCCGAGCGCCACGGCGTCGAGATTCCCCACCTGTGCTTCAAGGACGGCTACCGCGCCGACGGCAACTGCCGTGCCTGCGTGGTCGAGGTCAAGGGCGAGCGCACGCTCGCGCCCAGCTGCTGCCGCAACGTGACGGCCGGCATGGAAGTGAAGGCCACCAGCGAGCGCGCGCTCAAGAGCCAGAAGATGGTGGTCGAGATGCTGCTGTCCGACATGCCCGACCAGGGCTACAAGTGGATCGGCGACGACGCCACCCAGCAGCACGGCGAGCTCAGCGCCTGGGCGAAGAAGCTCGACATCGCGGTGCGGCCCGAACTCAAGGCGCTGCGCCGCGAGCAGCCCAAGGCCGACATCTCGCACCCCGCGATGGCCGTCAACCTCGATGCCTGCATCCAGTGCAACCGCTGCGTGCGCGCCTGCCGCGAGGAGCAGGTCAACGACGTCATCGGCTATGCGCTGCGCGGCGGCGACAGCAAGATCGTGTTCGACCTGGACGACCCGATGGGCGACAGCACCTGCGTGGCCTGCGGCGAATGCGTGCAGGCCTGCCCGACCGGCGCGCTCATGCCCAAGAGCCACATCGGCTCGCAAGCGGTCGACCGCAAGGTCGATTCGGTGTGCCCGTTCTGCGGCGTGGGCTGCCTCGTGACCTACAACGTGAAAGACGAGAAGATCGTCAGCGTCGACGGCCGCGACGGCCCGGCCAACCACAACCGCCTGTGCGTGAAGGGCCGCTTCGGCTTCGACTACGCGCACCATCCGCAGCGCCTGACCAAGCCGCTGATCCGCAAGGCCGGCATGCCCAAGGATTTTGGCGATGCACCGCGGCCGGACGACTGGAGCGAGTATTTCCGCGAAGCCACCTGGGAAGAGGCGCTCGCGCTCACCACCGGCAAGCTCTCGGGCCTGCGCGACAGCCACGGGCCCAAGTCGCTCGCGGGCTTCGGCTCGGCCAAGGGCAGCAACGAAGAGGCCTACCTGTTCCAGAAGCTCGTGCGCACGGGTTTCGGCAGCAACAACATCGACCACTGCACGCGGCTGTGCCACGCCTCCAGCGTGGCCGCGCTGCTCGAAGGCGTGGGCTCGGGCGCGGTGAGCAACCAGGTCAACGACGTGGAGCATGCAGGGCTGATCTTCGTCATCGGCTCCAACCCCACGGCCAACCACCCCGTGGCCGCCACCTGGATGAAGAACGCCGCCCAGCGCGGCGCCAAGATCGTCTTGGCCGACCCGCGCCGCACCGACATCAGCCGCCATGCCTGGCGCACGCTGCAGTTCAAGGCCGACACCGACGTGGCCATGCTCAACGCGCTGATCCACGCCGTGATCGACGAAGGCCTGGTCGACCAGGAGTTCGTGCGCACGCGCGCCAGCAACTACGAAGCGCTGCGCGAGAACGTCAAGGGCTACAGCCCCGAGGCGATGGCGCCGATCTGCGGCGTGCCGGCCGAAACGCTGCGCGAGGTGGCGCGCGCCTTTGCCACGGCCAAGGGCGCGATGATCCTCTGGGGCATGGGCGTGAGCCAGCACGTGCACGGCACCGACAACGCGCGCTGCCTCATTGCGCTGGCCACCGTCACCGGCCAGATCGGCAAGCCGGGCTCGGGCCTGCATCCGCTGCGCGGCCAGAACAACGTGCAGGGCGCGAGCGACGCGGGCCTGATCCCGATGATGTTCCCCAACTACCAGCGCGTCGACAACCCGGCGGTGCATGCGTGGTTCGAGGACTTCTGGGGCACGCCGCTCGATGCGACGCCGGGCTACACCGTGGTCGAGATCATGCACAAGGCGCTCGCGCCCGACACCGATCCGCACAAGGTGCGCGGCATGTACATCATGGGCGAGAACCCGGCCATGAGCGACCCCGACCTGAACCATGCACGCCATGCGCTCGCGAGCCTGGAGCACCTGGTGGTGCAGGACATCTTCATGACCGAGACCGCGTGGCTCGCCGACGTGGTGCTGCCCGCGAGCGCCTGGCCCGAGAAGACCGGCACGGTGAGCAACACCGACCGCATGGTGCAGCTGGGCAAGCGCGCGCTCAACCCGCCGGGCGACGCGCGGCCCGATCTCTGGATCATCCAGCAGATCGCCAGCGGCATGGGCCTCGCGTGGAACTACGAGGGCGAGGAATCCGGCGTGGCCGCGGTCTACGAGGAAATGCGCCAGGCCATGCATGCGGTGATCAGCGGCATCAGCTGGGAGCGGCTGCAGCGCGATTCGAGCGTGACCTACCCTTGCCTGAGCGAGGAAGACCCGGGCCAGCCCACGGTGTTCATCGACGACTTTCCCACGGCCGACGGCCGCGTGAAGCTGGTGCCGGCCGACATCATTCCGGCCGACGAGCGGCCCGATGCCGAGTACCCCTTCGTGCTCATCACCGGCCGCCAGCTCGAGCACTGGCACACCGGCAGCATGACGCGCCGCGCCACGGTGCTCGATGCGCTCGAGCCCATGGCCACGGCCTCGATGAACCAGGCCGACCTGCTGAAGCTGGGCCTGGAGGCCGGCGACGTGATCAC
>NZ_JBFTPJ010000537.1:0-5481 GCF_056398445.1 Variovorax sp. 01T439_2 | reverse complement strand
GCATCGAGTGGTTGATCCACTCGTAGCCCGCGATGGTCACGTCCAGCTGCGTGCCGAAGGGCCGGTTGTCCGGCTCGCCCTTGGCGCGCTGGTACACCAGCGAACGCTGCGCGCGCGAGAACGGGGCGGCCTCGGAATCGCTCTCGATGAAGTACTGCCGCATTTCCGGCCGGATGAATTCCAGCAGGAAGCGCAGGTGGCCGATGACGGGGTAGTTGCGCAGGATGGCGTGGCGGGCCTGCCGCAGGTCGTGCACGCCGGTGCCCGAAAGCACCGCGAAGACCGCCACGCCCACCCAGGCCAGCCACAGGTGGGGCGACACCAGCACCAGGGCGATGCAGGCCGCCAGGCCGACCACGCACAGGGCGAAGGCGCTGTAGCGCGTCGGAAACGGAATAATCGTGGACATAGAAATAGTGTCGACCGGAGCCTGCTGCATCATAGAGGGCTGCMCCGAACTTGCCATGACCAACAACCACGACACCCCCCAGGCCGAAGCGGCCGCTTCCGCCCCCCTCGGCCCCGACGATTTCGACGCCCTCGACCAGGCGCTGGACGCCATGCGCGAGCACGACGAGGAAATTCCCCAGTGGGAGTTCTGCGAAGGCTTCATGGCCGCGCTGATCTGCACCCGCCGGCGCATCGAGCCGGCCGAATACTGGCCGGTGCTGCTGGGCGAGGGCTTCGTGCCGGCCCAGCACATGGAGTTCGTCTGGAACTGGAAGCGCCGCTGGCTCGAGATCGAAGAGGGCCTGGACGCCGACGTGCAGTCGCTCGACGACGAGCGCAGCTGGCAGCCCGAGGTGCTCGACACCCGCGGCGCCATTGCCTCGCTGCCCGAGGAAGAGCGCGCCGAGGTGGCGGGCGAGGAAATTCCTTCGTTCGCGCAGGTCTGGGCGCTGGGCTTCATGTACGCGGTCGAGAACTGGCCCGAGGACTGGGCCGCGCCGCGCGACAAGGAAGCCGCCCAGATGCTGGACGACGCGCTCGACAACATCGTGGCGCTGACCGAGGACGACAAGGCCAAGCCCACGCTCTCGATGTTCAGCGACGACGGCCCGCCGAGCGTGAGCCAGCAGCGGCTGGACGATTTCGGCGCCGCCATCTGGGCCGTGTACGACCTGCGCCAGCTCTGGAAGAGCCTGGGCCCGAAGGTCGAGACCCTCCGCAAGGAAGCCACGCCCGGCCGCAACGACCCCTGCCCCTGCGGCAGCGGCAAGAAATACAAGAAGTGCCACGGTGCCTGACAGCGGCCCTGCCAGCGCACGGCTGACGCCACGCGCGGCGTGGGCCATGGTGCTGGCGCTGTGCGCCGGCGTGGCGTTGAGCCAGGCCTTTCGCACGGTAGGCGCCATCATGGCGAGCCCGCTGCAGGCCGACTTCAGGCTCTCGGCCCAGGCGCTGGGCATTTTCTCGGGCGCCTTTCATTTCGCCTTTGGCGCGATGCAGCTCTTCATGGGCATCGGCATCGACCTGCATGGCGTGCGGCGCACGGTGCTGGTGGCCTTTCCGGTCGCCATCGCGGGCGCGCTGCTGTCGGCGTTCGCGCCGAGCTACGCGGTGCTGGTGGCGGGGCAGGCGCTGATCGGCGTCGGCTGCGCGCCGGCCTTCCTGGTGTGCACCGTGTTCATCGCGCGGCACTTTCCCGCCGCGCGCTTTGCCACCGTCTCGGGCCTGGTGCTGGCCATCGGCGGCCTCGGCATGCTGGCCACCGGCACGCCGCTCGCGTGGCTGGTGCAGGCCTATTCGTGGCGCGCGGGCTTCCTGGTGCTGGCCGTGGCCTCGGCGCTGGCGTGGCTCGCGATCTGGCACTGGGTGCGCGAGCCCGCCGCGGCCGTGCCGCGGGTGAACGAGTCGATTCCCGAGGCCATCCGCCAGTTCGGCGCGCTGCTCGCAATGCCGCACACGCTCGGCATCGTCATGCTCGGGGCCGTGACCTACGCCGCCTTCATCTCGCTGCGCGGGCTCTGGCTCGGACCGCTCATGATGGAGCGCCACGGCTACTCGCTGGTGCAAAGCGGCAACGTCGCCATCGCGGTGTCGGTGATCTCGCTGTTCGGTGCGCCGCTGTTCGGCCGCTTCGACCGCGACGGCGCCGCGCGCCGCCGCCGGATCGTGGTGTGCGCGCTCGGCTATGCGGCGCTGTTCGCGCTCATCGCCTTCACGCATTCGGCCTGGCTGGACATCGGCGGCATGGTGCTGATCGGCGTGCTCTCGGGCTTCATCGTCTGGCAGTACGCCGACGTGCGCGTGGCCTACCCGGCGACGCTCACGGGCCGCGCGATGGCGGTCTTCACCATGGCGATGTTCCTCGGCGTCGCGCTCATGCAGTGGGCCACCGGCGTGGCGGCCTCGGTGGCCGCGGCGCATGGCGGCGATCCGCTCAGGGCCGTGCTGGCCACCATTGCCGCGCTGCTGGTGCTGGGCATCGCGGCCTTCGCGTGGCTGCCCGCGCCGAAGGCCGACGCCCTCAGATCTTGAAGGCGCGCTGGATGTCGGGCCGCACCAGGTCGGCGTATTCGCGGTGCTTGCGGATGTAGCCCGCAATGAACTGGCACACCGGAATCACATGCAGCCCCTTGGCGCGCGCCTCGTCCAGCACATGCCGTGCAATGCCCGAGCCCACGCCCTTGCCCTCGTGCTCGGGCAGCACCTCGGTGTGGGTGAACATGATGGCGTCGGTCAGCAGGTTGTATTCGGCGTAGGCCGCGAGCTGGCCCTCGAGCGCGGCTTCGTAGCGGTGCAGGGCTTCGTTGTTGGTGATGGCGAGGTTGCTGTTGCTCATGGTTGGCGTGCGAGATAAGTGGCGAGATTGGCGGCCGCGGTGGCGCGTACCTTGTTGCGCAGCATCGGCGTCCAGCCGAGCAGCAGGCCCGGCGCGCCCAGCGCCTGGCGCGACCAGGTCCAGAAGGCAAAGCTGTCGCGGTGCGTGGCAATCAGCCCCTCGGGCGTGAAGCCGAAGCGCGCATCGACGCTGTTGTCGACCAGCCGGCCGGTGGCGCTGAAGCGGTAGTGCGCGTCCCAGTGGGCATGGCCGCTGGTGCCGTCGGCCTGCACGTCGCGCCAGGTCAGCCGCCAGACGTCGGCGCCCTTGGCGCGCGTGGCGTCGCAGAGCATGCGCCACATGCCGCCCACCTGTTGCCGGCCGCGCAGCGAGAAGGCCTCGTCGTCGAAGGCCGCGTCGCTGGCGTAGCAGGCAGCCATGGCGCGGGCATCGAGCCGGGAGAAGGCCTCGTAGAAGCGCTCGATGGTCTGGGCATTGGCGGTGGCAGTTGTCATGTCATGGGGCCTTTGTTGTGGTGCCGGGCTGCGGGCCGAGCAGGCCCACCAGTGTCTGCAGGGCGTAGTGCACCGTGGCCGCGCGCACCGCGGCGCGGTCGCCATCGAAGCGGCGGCGCTCGGTGCGCACCTGCCCGCCGGCCGACCAGCCGAACCACACGGTGCCGACCGGCTTGTCGGGGCTGCCGCCGGTAGGGCCGGCCACGCCGGTCACGGCCACTGCGGCGCGCGCTGCCGAATGCGCGATGGCGCCTTCGGCCATGGCGCGCGCCACCGGCTCGCTGACCGCGCCGTGGGCTTCGATCAGCGCAGCGTCGACGCCCAGCAGTTCGGTCTTGGCCGCGTTCGAGTAGCTGACGAAGCCGCGCTCGAACCAGGCGCTGGAGCCCGCGAGCTCGGTGCATGCGCCGGCAATGAGCCCGCCGGTGCCACAGCACGATCCAGAACGCGATCACCTCGTCCCACACGATGCTGCCCGGGTCGGCCACGCCCATGTCGCGCGCGGTGATGCTGCAGGCCCACCAGCCGATCGGCAGCGAGGCCAGGATGATCCAGCCGATGGCCGCGGGCGTGAGCCACAGCTGCATCACGGCAAAGGCGGCCCAGGCCCAGAGCGTGCCGACGGTGCCGGGCGCCACGCGCGGCAGGCCGGAGCCGAAGCCCATGGCGATGAAATGCGCCGGGTGGGACAACAGGAAAGCGATCGAGGGACGGCGGGGCGTGGCTGGCGGCATGGGGCCTGCGGAGGAAGAAGCAGCTTGCATCAGGCCAGAGTGTCGCGCATTCGGGGGGCTGCCCAAGGCCCTCTATTTATCAAAGCAATAGCTTGTTTAATTCACAAGGCCGGCCTAGTATCCGGGCCTTGCCTTGCCACCCGTCGTCTGCCAAGGACCGCGCCATATGCCTGCCGCCTCATCCAACGCCCCTGCCTCGCTCCACCCCGCTTCGCCCGCTGCCGATTGGAGCGAACTGTTCAGCGGCCGCAACGGCTGGCGTGCGCTGGCGCTCACGGGCGGCGTTGCGCTGCATGCGGTCAACGTGCACATCGTGACGACCGTGCTGCCCTCGGTGGTGAACGAGATCGGCGGGCTCGACTGGTACGCCTGGAGCACCACGCTGTTCGTGGTGGGATCGATCCTCGGCGCCACGCTGTCGGTGCGGCTGCTGGCGCGGCGGGGTCCGCGCGGCGCCTGCCTGGCGGCGCTCGTGGTCTTCGGCGCGGGGTCGATGGCCTGCGCGCTCGCACCGGCCATGCCGTGGCTGCTCGCGGGCCGCACGGTGCAGGGGCTGGGCGGCGGCCTGCTCGCGGCCCTGAGCTATGCGCTGATCCAGCGGGTGTTCGCGCCGCGGCTGTGGCCGCGCGCGGTGGCGCTGGTGTCGGGCATGTGGGGCGTGGCCACGCTCTGCGGGCCGGCGGTGGGCGGCCTGTTCGCGCAGGCGGGGCACTGGCGCTGGGCCTTCTGGTCGCTGCTGCCGCTGGCTGCCGTGCAGGCGCTGCTGGTCGCGGTGCAGTTGCGGCCCGCGGCCGGCGTGCGGCATGAACGGCCATCGGCCATGCCGCGCATTGCGGCGCTGCAGATCGGCTTGCTGGCGGCCTCGGTGCTGGTGATCGCGGCCAGCGAGTTCCTGTCGGCCATGGCCTGGCAGGCCGCCGGCGTGGCGCTGGGCCTGGCGCTCGGCGTGGCCGCCACGCGGATCGACCGGCATGCCGCGGTGCGGCTGCTGCCCGCCGGCGCCTACGCGCTGCGCACGCCGATGGGCGCCATCTATGCCTGCGTGGTGCTGCTTTTGATCGGCACCACCACCGAGATCTTCGTGCCGTACTTCCTGCAGTTGCTGCATGGCCATTCGCCGCTGTCGGCCGGCTATCTCACTGCGGCGATGGCCGGTGGCTGGAGCGCGGGCTCGCTGCTGTCGTCGGGGCGCAGCGGCGCGGGCGCCGACCGCATGCTGCGCGCCGGGCCCGTGGCCTGCACGCTGGGGCTTGCCGCGCTCGCGCTGCTGCTGCCGGCGCCCGGGCGCTTTGCGCCGGGGCTCGAGATGCTGCTGGCCGCCATCGCGCTGGCGGCCGTGGGGCTGGGCGTGGGCATCGGATGGCCGCACCTGGTCACGCGCGTGATGTCGCTCGCGCCGGCCGGGCAGGAAGGCCTGGCCTCGGCCTCGATCACCACCGTGCAGCTCTACACCACCGTGCAGCTCTAC
>NZ_JBFTPJ010000536.1:0-4101 GCF_056398445.1 Variovorax sp. 01T439_2 | reverse complement strand
GTGTTCCGCCAGCACGGCGAGCTTCAGGCTTTCGCCGGCGTAGAAGGCGTCCAGGTATGCGAGCGCGGTCTGCAGGCGGGTCTCGGCCGCGGCCACCTGCGCCTGCACTCTTTCGCGTCCGACCGCCGCATCGGCAGCGGCCTGGCGCGCCGCGCGCTTGTCGGCGGACAGCCATTCCTGGCTGATGCCGATGCGCTTCATCGTCATCGATTCGCGCGCGGTGTGGAAGCGGTCCGGCCCGGTCGCGGGCAGGTTGTCGATGCCCACGCGCAGCACGGGATCGGGAAGCTGGGCCGCGGCCTGCGCCGCTTCGGTGGCGCTCCGCACCCCGGCGCGGGCGGCGCGTGCAGTCTCGGAGCGCCGGGCGGCCAGCTCCAGCGCGGCGTCGAGCGACAGGGGCGCGGCCGTCGCAAGGCACGGCAGCAGCACAACCGCCAAGGCGGTTGCGCGGGAAAAGAAAATGGACATGACAACTCCGCGGACGAACGAGGCAATCGCTGGCGAGCGGACGCGCCGCACCAGCACCGGTCAGTCGACGGAGGGGTCAGACGCGAAGTCTGAGAGTCGCAAGAAAAACAGGATCAGGCGGCGGATGCTGCCGCTCGGGCAGTGCCTGGCGCGGGAGCGGCTCGGCCAGCGCTGCCAGCACCAGCGGCACGGCCAATACCTGCACGATGGCAGGCAGCGAAGGCGTGGCGGCCTTCACCGGTTCGAACGACAGCGACATGTCGGCGGCATGCTGGTGGCACAGCACGGGCTGGGCGGTGTCCATGCCCTCGCAGGGCTCGCCCGGCGCCATCGCCATCCCGGCCGTCGATGCCGTGCCCGCTGCCCCGGGACAGACATAGCTTGCCAGCGCCAGTTGCGAGAACAGCAGCGACAGGACCACGAGGAACGCGGTCATGCAATGTCGGGGGAGGCGATAGCCGCGCATGGCCGCTCAGTGTATCGCCAGCCACGGCACGTTCCGCGGCCCTCGATCAAAGGGGTCATGGAAAGAACGGACTGTCGGGCTTGGCCGCTCGCCGATAAGATTTTCGAACGGCAACGTCGCCGCGGCCCTTCAGCAAGCACCGACATGAACACAGCGCCCGCAGCCATTCGTCGTTCGAGGCTTGCTGCGCTGTCCTGGCGGCGGCACGGCTTTGGCGCCGCGCTGCTTCTCGCAATGCTCTGGCATGCCGGCGCGCGGGCGATGCCTGCGGACTCCGCGCCGGATGCGCCGCAGGCGAGCACCTTTGCCGACGGGCTGGAGTCGCCCTGGGGCATGGAGTTCATGCCCGATGGCCATCTGCTCGTCACCGAACGACCGGGCAGGCTGCGCATGATCAGCGCCGATGGGCGCGAGATCTCTTCCATCGAAGGCGTTCCGCGCGTGGACCATCGCGATCACGGGGGCCTGCTGGACGTCGCCATCGATCCGGCCTTTGCCTCGAATCGCCTCGTGTACCTGAGCTACACCAAAGCCGGCCGCGGGCTGCACGCCGACCGCAACGGCTTGGCGGTGGCACGCGCCCGCCTGAGCGACGACGGATCGCGCATCGATGAATTCAAGGTGCTGTTTCGCCAGACGCCGGGCGCGGTGAACGGGCAGAACCTCGGCGGGCGGCTCGCGCTTTCCGCCGACGGCCATCTCTTCGTCACCATCGGCGACCGCCATGCGCCGCAGGACCGCATGCGCGCCCAGGCGCTCGCCTACTACCAGGGCAAGACCGTGCGCATCCGCACCGATGGCACCGTGCCCGACGACAACCCCTTCGTCGCACGCCAGGGCGCGCGCCCGGAAATATGGAGCCGCGGGCATCGCAATCCGCAGGGCGCATTCGTCCATCCCCGGACCGGGCAGCTCTGGGTTGCCGAGCACGGGCCGCAGGGCGGCGACGAGATCAACATCGTGCGCAAGGGCCTGAACTACGGCTGGCCGGTGGTGACCTTCGGCTGCGAGTACGACACCTGCGCGAAGATCGGCGAGGGAACATCGAAGCGCGGCATGGAAGCGCCGCTGGCCTTCTGGACAACGCCGAAGATCGCACCGAGCAACCTCATCCTCTACACCGGCGACCAGTTTCCCGCGTGGAAGGGAAACGTCTTCGTGGGCACATTGGCCGGCAAGGCCGTATGGCGATTCGAGCTCGCGGGCGAGGACAGCGCACCGCGCGTGGTTCGGCGCGAAGCCCTGTTCTCCGAACTGGGCGAGCGCATCCGCAACTTGAGGCAAGGGCCCGATGGCAGCCTCTACCTGCTCACGGATGGTGCCAAGGCGCGCATCGTGCGCGTGGCGCGGGCAGACTCGATGCTGTAGCAGGCGGCGTTCTTCTCGATCTTCGTTCGCCCCGCAAAAAAGCTGCCGAATCGCACCGGGCCTGTAACCCCGGCTTCGCACGCCGCGAACTAGCAAGGGACTGCGCATTGGGCGCGGTTGCAATTTCTCAATCAATCTTCTGGAGTTCATCCATGATCAATCGTTCTTTCGCGATCACCGCTCTTGCACTGGGTGCCCTTGCCGCGGGCTCTGCCATGGCGCAAGACAAACCGATGGCCGACAAGACGGCCGCCATGGAAAAGTGCTACGGCGTCTCGATGGCCGGCAAGAACGACTGCGCCGCCGGCCCCGGCACCACCTGCGCGGGCACCTCCAAGGTCGACTACCAGGGCAACTCGTGGAAGAACGTTCCGGCCGGCACCTGCACCACCATCAAGACACCCAAGGGCATGGGTTCGCTGATGCCGATCAAGTCCTGACCGCTGCACTGCGCACGCTGCCATGTCCGACACCCTCGCGGCCGGCCTCGGCCTCAAACCGGAGCACTACGAGGCCGCGCTCGGCGCGCGTGCCGAGGGCCTGTGGTTCGAGGTGCACCCCGAAAACTACATGGTGGCGGGCGGCCCGCGCATCGGATGGCTCGAAGCGATCCGCGCGCGCCATCCGGTGTCGCTGCATGGCGTCTCGCTCTCGCTCGCAGGCGAGGCCGAGCCCGATGCGGCGCATCTCCAGCGGCTGGCGGCGCTCGCCCGGCGCATCCAGCCTGCGCTGATCTCCGAGCACCTGGCGTGGTCCACATGGAACGGCCAGTACTTTCCGGACCTGCTGCCTTTTCCGCGCAGCACCGCCGCGCTGCATCGCATCGCCGGCAACATCGCGCGCACGCAGGACGCGCTGGGCATGGCGATGGCCATCGAGAACCCGTCCCACTACCTGCACATCGATGGGCATGAATGGGACGAGATCGATTTTCTTGCCGAGCTGTCACGCCGCACCGGCTGCAGGCTGCTGCTCGACATCAACAACGTGTACGTGTCCGCATGCAACCTGGGCTTCTCGGCCGCGGACTGGATCGACCGCTTTCCGCRGGCGCCGGTCGGCGAGATCCACCTTGCGGGCCACAGCGCCGACCCCACCCTCGGCGATGCACTGCTGATCGATTCGCACGATGCGCCCATCGCACCGGAGGTCTGGCAGCTGTACCGGCGCTTCGTCGATCGCGCCGGCGCCCGGCCCACGCTGATCGAGCGCGACGGCAACGTGCCGGCCTTCGGGGAGCTCATGGCCGAGCAGCAACAGGCCGCGGCCGTGCTGCAGCGTGCCGCGCAGGAGGCCATCGCATGAACGCGCCGCGCGATCAGTTCCAGCAGGCCTTTGCGCAGGCCCTGTTCGCTCCGCCGGAAGCCGCGCACCCTGCAGTGCGGGCGCTCGCCATGCAGCCCGCCTTCGCGGTGTACCGCAACACCGTGATGAAGGCCTGCATCGACGCGCTGCAGGCCAACTTCCCGACGGTTGCGCAGCTGGTGGGCGAGGAATGGTTTCGCGCCGCCGCCGCACTCTATGTGGCGGCCGATCCGCCGAGCGACGGGCGCCTGCTGCACTACGGCACYGGCTTTCCCGGTTTCCTGCGCGGCTTCGAGCCGGCCGCCGAGCTCGTCTACCTGCCCGGCGTCGCGCAGCTCGACACGCTCTGGCGCGAAGCCCATGCCGCACCGGACGCACCGGCCGCCGACGCCGCATGGATCGCCCGCCGCACGCCTGAGCAGATGGCGGCCCTGGTCCTCGCGCCGCATCCGGCAGCGCGCTGGGCCTGGTTCGACGAGCAACCGGTCTACAGC
>NZ_JBFTPJ010000535.1:0-7096 GCF_056398445.1 Variovorax sp. 01T439_2 | reverse complement strand
CTATCCGCTCATGACGGCCTTCAACGCGCTGCCCAAGGCGGCCTTCGTGCCGATCCTCGTGGTGTGGTTCGGCATCGGCGTCGGGCCGGCGATCCTCACGGCCTTCCTGATCAGCTTCTTCCCGATCATGGTCAACATCGCGACCGGCCTTGCCACGCTGGAGCCCGAGCTCGAGGACGTGCTGCGCGTGCTCGGCGCCAAGCGCTGGGACGTGCTCATGAAGATCGGCCTGCCGCGCTCCATGCCCTACTTCTTCGGCTCGCTCAAGGTGGCGATCACGCTCGCCTTCGTCGGCACCACGGTGAGCGAAATGACCGCGGCCAACGAAGGCATCGGCTACCTGCTGATTTCGGCCGGCTCGGCCATGCAGATGGGCCTGGCCTTCGCGGGCCTGATGGTGGTGGGCGCAATGGCCATGCTGATGTACGAGCTCTTCAGCGTGATCGAAAAACACACGACCGGCTGGGCGCATCGCGGATCGCAAAACCAATAGGGCACCACGGATGACACGCGACCAGATCATCCGCGCGCTGCGCCGGGCCGACGAAGTGGCCCGCCGCGCCATGGCCATGGGCCGCCACCCCTTCGGCGCGGTGCTCGTCGCGCCCGACGGCGAAACCATCCTGGCCGAGCAGGGCAACATCGATACGGTGAACCACGCCGAAGCCACGCTGGCGCGCCACGCGGCGCAGAACTGGTCGGCCGACTACTTGTGGCAATGCACGCTGGTCACGACCTTCGAGCCCTGCGCGATGTGCGCGGGCACCAGCTACTGGGCCCACATCGGCCGCATCGTCTACGGCGCGGAAGAAGGCGCCCTGCTCGCGCTCACGGGCGATCACCCCGAGAACCCCACGCTGAGCCTGCCCTGCCGCGAAGTGTTCGCGCGCGGGCAGAAGAAGATCGAGGTGATCGGGCCGGTGGCCGAGGTGGCGGAAGAAATGATCGCCACGCACCGCGGGTTCTGGGAGGCGCGTTAGAGCGTTAGGTAGCGCTAGGCCAGCAGCAGCGTGGCCTCGTCGCGCCAGTAGGCCACGGCGGCCAGCCAGCCTTCCCACACGCAGCCGTTGCATCCGCGCCCGCAGCAGGTGGTGGGCTCGGGCGGCGGCATGCGCAAGGCAAGACCCCGGGCCTGAAGGAGCGACTGGACGCTCGCGATCAGCGCCTGGGCACTGGCAAGATCGACCGGAACGGGCAGGTCTTTGTCTGCGATGGACATGGGCTGGCGGCGGTGGCCGGGCACCGCGCGGCAGGCTTGCGCCTTACCAGAAGATCCAGAGCGCCAGGCCGCCGAAGATGGCCCACTTCACGAGGTAGTACACCCGCTTGTCCCAGGCCTTGAGCCGCTTGCCGATCACGCGGATCTGGTAGATGTACTTGAAAGCGCGGTTGATGCCGCCCGTCTTGTCGCCGGCATCATTGGGCGAGGCCGCCGCCGCCAGCAGGTTCTTGGCGAACCAGCGGTTCACGGCGCTGGCCCAGCGGTACTTCAGCGGGCGCTCGATGTCGCAGAACAGGATCACGCGGTCGTGGTCGGTCGTGTTCTCGGCGTAGTGGATGTAGGTTTCGTCGAACACCACGGCCTCGCCATCGCGCCAGTGGTAGCGCTGGCCGTCCACGTCGATGTAGCAGCCCTCCACGCCCGGCGTCCACAGGCCCAGGTGGTAGCGCAGCGAACCGGCGAACGGGTCGCGGTGGCGCACCAGGCGGCTGCCCGGCGGCAGTTCGGCGAACATGGCCGCCTTGATGGTGCCGATGCCCTTGAGCAACTCGGTGGTGCGGGGGCACAGGATGGCGGCCGAGGGATGGGCCTCGTCGTACCACTTGAGGTAGAAGCGCTTCCAGCCGCTCTTGAAGAAGGAGTTGAAGCCCACGTCGTTGAACTGGCTCGACGCCTTGATGCTGCCGCCGTTGCGCATGGCGAGCGCCTCTTCGCGGATGACCTGCCAGTTTTCCTCGAGCACGCGCATCTCGGGAAATTGCGCGGGCGACAGGTACGGCGTGCTCGGCACCTTCGAGAAGATGTACATGAAGGCGTTCAGCGGCGCGAGGAAGGTCGAGTGATCAGACAGCTGCCTGAAGAAACGATGCCGGACCTGGCCGCGGAAATGAACGTAGAGCGCGCTGAGCGCGAAGATGGCAAGAATGACCCACTTCATTGTTGAAAGTGTCCTGTAGACGGCGCGGGGGTAGCCGGGTAGTGTAATTCGTCGCCCCAAATTCGACCTGACCAGGCCCTTTTTGGCCCTGTCCAGCGATGTCCAGGACCCGCACCCCACGCCCTGCGCGAGTGGGCGCCACTCAGGCCCAGCCGGTCTCGATCTCGGTCTTCACCTCGGTCATGAGCCGGTGCACCGGGCACTTGCCGGCCACGCGCAGCAGTTCGTCGCGCTGCGCCGCGGTCAGCTCGCCGGTCACGCGCAGGCTCGACTTGAGCCGGTAGACGCCCTTGCGCTCCTCGCTGTCGTCGCGGTCGATGATCACTTCGATGTCTTCCACCGGCATGCCCTTGCGGCGCGCGTAGATCAGCACGGTGAGCGCCTTGCAGGCGGCCAGCGATGCGTCGTACAGGTCATGCGGCTGCGGCCCCGCATCGCTGCCGCCGCCGGCCGGCGAGGCATCGATGGGAATCTCGTGGTTGCGGATCTTGAGGATGTGACGCGTACCCGTGATGCCGTCGCGCCGGACCGTGATGCTCATGCCGATGTCCTTGTGGGGTGTGGATGCCGGGCGCGATGGTAGCCCGCCACCCGCTTCAGCGGTCGACCGCGAGCATCAGCGTTTCCTTGATCTCCTCCATCACCACGTAGCTGTGCGATTCGGCCGCCACGGGCAGCTTCTTGAGGATGTCGCCCAGCAGGTGCCGGTACTCGCTCATGCCGCTCAGGCGCGCCTTCACCAGGTAGTCGAAGCTGCCCGAGACCAGGTGGCACTCGAGCACCTCGGGCATGTGCAGCAGCTCCTTGCGCACCTTGTCGAACAGCGCAGGGCGATGCCGACAGGCCGATGCGCTCGGCGAGTTCGGTCATGGAAATGCGGCCCTGGCGCTGCAGCAGGTCGAGGATCTTGCGGTCGATACGGTCGAGTTCGGGCATTTCACTCCGGGGCTGGCAATTGGCTCGATATCTGCAGCGAATTCCACTGTGAATCTTAGAAAAACAATGGAATCCACTGGATTGTGCGCTTTAGATTCCATGCATTCACCTTCATTCGCGTAAATACCCATGAAAGTCATCGTTCTCGGCGGCGGCGTGATCGGCACCACCACGGCCTACTACCTGGCGCGCTCCGGCGCCGACGTGACGCTGCTCGACCGGCAGGCCGGCCCGGCCGAGGAAACCAGCTTCGGCAACGCCGGGCAGGTGTCGCCGGGCTACTCGACGCCATGGGCCGCGCCCGGCATTCCGCTGAAGGCGATCAAGTGGATGTTCCAGAAGCATGCGCCGCTGTCGATCCGCCCCGACGGCACGCTGTTCCAGCTGCGCTGGATGGCTGCGATGCTGCGCAACTGCTCGCCCGAACGCTACGCGGTCAACAAGGAACGCATGATGCGCGTGGCCGAGTACAGCCGTGGCTGCCTGCAGCAGCTGCGCGCGGAAACCGGCCTCAGCTACGAGCACCGCACCGGCGGCACGCTGCAGCTGTTCCGCACGCAGGCGCAGCTCGACGCGGTGCAGCGCGACATCGCCGTGCTCGAGGAGTGCGGCGTGCCCTACGAACTGCTCGACCGCGATGCGCTCGCACGCGTGGAGCCTGCGCTGGCCGGTGCGCGCGACCGGCTCACGGGCGGCCTGCGCCTGCCGAACGACGAAACCGGCGACTGCCACCTGTTCACGCGCGGCCTGGCCGACATCGCCCGCGGCATGGGCGTGGACTTCCGCTTCGGCCAGTCGGTCGAAGGCCTGGAGATGGCGGGCGACCGTATCACGGGCGTGCGCACCAGCGCCGGCAAGATCCTCACGGCCGATCGCTACGTGATGGCCTTCGGCAGCTACTCGCGCGCCGCCATCGCATCGCTGGGGCTGGACATTCCGGTGTACCCCGTCAAGGGCTACTCGCTCACCGTGCCGCTGATCGACGAGGCGCTGGCGCCGCAATCGACCGTGCTCGACGAGACCTACAAGGTGGCCGTCACGCGCTTCGACAACCGCATCCGCGTGGGCGGCATGGCCGAGCTCGGCGGCTTCGACCTGCGCCTGAACCCGCACCGCCGCGCCACGCTCGAAAAAGTGGTGAGCGACCTGTTCCCCGGCGGCGATCTGCCGCGCGCCACCTTCTGGACCGGCCTGCGCCCGATGACACCCGACAGCACGCCCATCGTCGGCGCCACGCGCTACGCGAACCTGTTCCTCAACACCGGCCACGGCACGCTCGGCTGGACCATGGCCTGCGGCTCGGGCAAGCTGATCTCCGACCTCGTGACCGGCCAGCGTCCGGAGATCCGTACCGATGGCCTGGCGATGGACCGCTATGCGCAAGGTGCGCCGCGCACTGCGCGTTCGAATCCCGCGACTGCGCCGGCCTGACGCCTACGTTTCGGGGGGTCTATTCGGGGCGCGTGCACAGGCCACCGGGTACTCCCCTCCGCGAATGTCCCCCGGCTTCGCCTCCTCCTTTATTTCATTTCGCTGCGGGGAGTACCCGATGCCCTGTGCACCTGGGCACGCTCGTTGTGCACCGCTGATCAACCAGTGCTCTGATCACGCTCCCGCTGATGGGGTGCCTTGCGCAGCGAAATCAAGGAGGAGGCCGAAGGCCGGGGGACATTCGCGGAGCAAGGTACCCCGTCGGCGGGAGCGCCGCCCTGAACGACAACAACACCGTTCAGGCAGCCTTTGCAATCGGAATCGTCCCGCTGCTCATGCCGCGGTAGACCTCCGCCTCGCCATGCTTCGCAAGCAACTGCATCAGGTGCTTGCGAATCAGCATCCCCGGCCGATCGGACTCCATCGAATACTCGACACCGCGCCGCCGCGTGTCGACCAGCGCATCAGGGTCGGTCGATTCGAGGATGTCCTTGTCCTCGCGCGTGACCGCCTCGTCGAAGTCGATCAGCATCTGCGCCGTGCAGTCGGCCTCGGTGTCGTTGCGGAACAGCCATTGGCACAGCTGCATGCGGCCGTCGTCGATGGGCGTGAAGCAGTTGATGATGATGTGGCGCACGCCGCTCGGATACTCGATGTCGAGCCGGCGCGAGAACGGCAGGAAGTAGGCGTTGCGCATGTGGCGCGTGGTGATCGCGTCCGTCACGCCGCTGATGGCGTGGAACTTCACCGGGTTGGCCGCCTCGATCACTGTCTCCGCGTAGAAGCCGTTGTCGTTCTCCACCAGTTCGTACTTGCTCGGCTTCGGGCTCGCGGCCACGCCGAAGGTGGCGCGGTGCACGAAGCTGAAGTGCGAATTGTCGAACGAGTTCTCGAGCGCGCGCATCGGGCTGGTCTGCCACTCTTCGTAGAACTGGAAGATCGTGCGGTAGCCCGGGTCGTCGAATTCCGGAATCGCCGGGATGTCGGCGATGGGCTCCTCGAGCGCCACCCAGGCGTAGCCGTAGCGCGCAGTGCAGCGGTAGGCGGTGGTGCGGTATTCCGGCGAGATCTTGCGGTCGGCCTCGTACTGCGGAATGCGGATCACCTGCCCGCTGCGGTCGTAGGTCCAGCCGTGGTAGCCGCACTGGATGGCGCCCTGCCCGCAGGCCTGGCCTTCGGCATCGACGCACCAGCCTTTCGACAGCTTTGCGGTGCGATGGCAGCAGCGGTCGCGCAGCGCGGCGGGCTGGCCGTCCGCATCGATGAAGAGAACGATGTCTTCGCCCAGCAGCCTGAAGGGCTTCGGGCCGTTGGCCAGTTCGGTGAGCGGCATGACGGCATGCCAGAACTTGCGGAAGACGGGTTGTTGGGTGACGAGCATGCGTGGACTCCTTCTGTTGTTGCGCGTGGGTACGAACGAACCTGAAAGAGCAATTTCCTGCCGCAAGGGCTGAACGCTTCTACTCTGCGCCACCTGCCATGCAAATTGCGCGCCTGCATTGTGGCCTGGGCCAGCCACGCATTCAAGCCCCTGGCATGGCTCGTGCATCGACTCCCGCAAGAGTAGAAGCGTTCAGCAGCGCACGCACCACCCTTGTGCGCCCGCCCGGAAATTGCTCTTGAAGTGCCTTCCGCCCTGCGCGGAGGGATTCAAGACCCGAGGATTCCGAGGCCCACCATGCAACGTCGTCGATTCTTTTTTCTTGCGGCCAGTGCCGCCGCCAGCACCCTTGCCGCTCCCGCCGTCTTCGCCCAGGGCGGCGGCAAGCCGACCCCGCTCAAGTTCACGCTCGACTTCCGCATCAACGGCCAGACCGCGCCCTTCTTCCTCGCGCACAGCAAGGGCTACTACCGGGACGAAGGCCTGGACGTGGCCATCGACACCGGCGCCGGCTCGGTCGCGTCGATCACGCGCATCGCGAGCGGCGTCTACCAGATGGGCCTGGGCGACATCAGCTCGCTGGTCGAGTTCAATGCGCAAAACCCCGGCACCCCGATGGTGCAGGCCGTGTACCAGTACTACAACCGCGCGCCCTTCGTGATCATCGRCCGCAAGGACCGCGGCGTCACGGCCGACTTCAAAAGCCTCGCGGGCAAGAAGGTGGCCGCGGCGGCCGTCGAATCGACCCGCCGCGCATGGCCGATGGTGGCGCGCAAGCAGGGCATGCGCAGCGACGCCTTCCAGTGGCAGACCACCGACTTCAGCGCGCGCGACAACGTGATGGTGCGCGGCGACGTCGATGCCGCCACCTACTTTCACGACTCTGCCATTTCGCTCTTCGCGCGCATGAAGGCGGAGGAACTGTCGGTGCTCAAATATGCGGACGCGGGCGTCAACCTGTACGGCAACGCCATCCTCGCGAGCAGCAACCTCATTGCGCAGAACCCCAGGGTGGTTGCAGCCTTCCTGCGCGCCACCAACCGCGCCATCGTCGAGACCTTTGCCAATCCGGCACCCAGCATTGCGGCCATGCGCCAGCGCGAACCGATCCTCGATGAGAAAATGGAGCTTGAACGCTGGGGTGTCACGGCGCAATATGTAGGTGCCGCCGACACGCGCGGCCACGGCC
>NZ_JBFTPJ010000534.1:0-4119 GCF_056398445.1 Variovorax sp. 01T439_2 | reverse complement strand
AGCCGGGCTGGGGCGACAGCGCCCCGCGCGGCGGCCACGGCCAGGGCCACCACGGCGGCCGCGGCGACGGCGGCTTCGCGCCCCGTGAAGGTTTCGCTCCGCGCGAAGGTTTTGCACCGCGCGGCAATGGCGCAGGCCATGGCGGCCCGGGCAAGGTGTTCGTGCCGCGCGACGCCCAAAAGCGTGCGTTCAAGCCCGCGCGCTGATCCATTCCTGAGCGGCCTTCCGGCCGCCTCGCCCCAAAAGAAAGCCCGCGCTTCGCAAGAAGCGCGGGCTTTTCCATTGCGGGTTTCCGCGGGGGCCGCAGGCACGAAACTTGATTGACATATGAATCGATGAAAAGTAATGTAATAAGGCATTGCTTCCCCGGTCCGTACCGCGGCTGCCGGTTCATCGACATCTGCCTTTCAAAGTTCGAACATGAAAATTGCGATTCTTGGTGGTGGCCACGGCGCCTATGCGGCCGCCGCGGACCTGTCCGAAGCCGGCCATGAGGTGCGCCTTTGGCGCCGCGATGCGGCCGCGCTGGAGCCGGTGGTGCAAGCCGGCGCCATCACGCTGAAGGACGCCGATGGCGCGCGCGAGGTGCCGCTGGCGCTGGCCACCGCCGACATCGCCGCGGCGCTCCGGGGCGCCGAGCTCATCGTCATTCCCACGCCCGCCATCGCCCAGCATGACATCGCGCTGGCCATGGCGCCGCACCTGGCCGACGGCCAGGTCGTCTTCCTGCCGCCGGGCACCTTCGGCAGCTATGTGATGGCCAGGACGGTGAAGCAGGCCGGCAGCCGCGCCGACGTGGCCTGGGCCGAGACCGGCACCCTGCCGTACCTCGCGCGCAAGCACGGCGAGCGCGAGGTGAACGTCACGATCCGCGCCATCCGCCTGCCGACCGGCGTTTACCCGGCGCGCAAGGAGGCCGAGGCCATCGAGGTGATCCGCCGCGCCTACCCGGCAGTGCACGGCTGCGGCAATGCGCTTTCGGGCGCGCTCATGAACGCCGGTCCGGTGATCCACCCGCCGCTGATGGTGATGAACGCCGCGCCGCTGCAGCACTTCGAGCGCTGGGACATCCACAACGAAGGCACGCAGCGCGCCGTGCGCGACGTGACCGACCGGCTCGACCAGGAGCGCATGGCCGTGCGCGAAGCCTTCGGCCAGTGCGCGCCGCACTATCCGCTGGCCGACCACTACAACAACGACCAGTGGATGTACGGCGACGCGCACAAGCAGCTGGTCAAGTCGGGCGACTGGCGCGAGAACATCGACCTGCACACGCACCGCTACATCACCGAGGACACCGAGCTCGGCCTCGCCTTCCTGGCCTCGGCCGCGCGCCATGCGGGCGTGGACGCGCCCATCGCGCACGGCCTGCTGGCGGTCGTCGGCGGCTTTCTCGGGCGCGACCTGCGGCACGGCCCGCGCACTTTCGAGAGCCTGGGCCTGGCCGACCTGAGCGCGGCGCAGCTCGAAGAGAGGCTGCACGATGGCGAATGAACGCGCGTCGCTGCCCCGCTTCGCGGCTGTTGGCGCGGGCCGCATGGGGCGCGGCATCGCGATCGCCTTTGCCTATGCAGGCCACCGCATCTCGCTGGTCGACCTGCGCCAGCGCGGCGACGAGGCCTGGCAGCGGCTGCAGGGCGAAGCGAAGGCCGAGATCGAAGCCAGCCTCGCAGGCCTGGCGCAGCTCGGGGTGATCGACGCGGCGCAGGTCCAGTCGATCGCCGGACGCGTGGACTTCGTGAGCGCTGCCGGCGCGCCGCAGGCACTGGCCGCCGCCGAGCTGGTGTTCGAGGGCGTGCCCGAAACCCTGGAGGCCAAGCGCGAGGCCTTCGAGCAGCTCAACCGCCATTGCAGGGACGACGCCATCCTCACGTCCACCACCAGCAGCATCCTCGTGACGCAGCTCGCGGCGCTGGTGCGGCTGCCCGGGCGCTTCCTGAACATGCACTGGCTCAATCCGGCCTATGTGATTCCCGTGGTGGAGCTCAGCTGCCATCCTGGCACCGATGCCGCCGTGCTCGCGCGCACCAAGGCGCTGATGGAGGCCATCGGCAAGCTGCCCGTGGTCTGCGGCGCGTCGCCCGGCTACATCGTGCCGCGCCTGCAGGCGCTGGTGATGAACGAGGCGGCCCGCATGATCGAGGAGGGCGCCGCCACCGCCGAGGAAATCGACAAGGCCACGCGCTACGGCCTGGGCCTGCGCTTTGCCGCGCTCGGCGTGGTCGAGTTCATCGATTTCGGCGGCTGCGACATCCTGCACCACGCGAGCCGCGAGATGTCGGCCTCGATCGACAAGGGGCGCTACACCGCGCCGGCCATCGTCGATCGCATGGTGGAGGAAGGGCGGCTCGGCCTCAAGAGCGGCAGCGGCTTCTACGACTACCAGGGCCGCGACATCGCCACCTACCGGCGCGACGTGCTGTCGCGCACGCTCGGCGAGTTGAAGCATGCGGGCCTGTGGCGCGCGCCGGCCGGCGAGACGCTCTCATGACGATCCGCCGCGCCTTTGCCGACCTGTCGGTGGGGCAGGTGCACTACGCGGCATGCGGCGATGCGAGTGCGCCGGCCGTGCTGCTGCTGCACCAGTCGCCGCGCAGCTGGACTGAATACCGCGAGGTGCTCCCGCTGCTCGGCGCGCGGCATYGCGCCATTGCCATGGACACCGCAGGCTTCGGCGATTCGGCGGACGGCGGTGTGCCCGCGAGCATCGCGCAATGGGCGCGCGTGGCGGGCGAACTGCTCGACGCACTGGGCATTGCGCAGGCCGACGTGGTGGGGCACCACACGGGCGGCGTCATTGCGGTCGAATTGGCGGCCGCGTTGCCGGGCCGCGTGCGCAGCCTCGTGCTGTCGTCCACGCCGTACACCGGCGAAACCTTTCGCATCGCAAGGGCCAAGAGGCCACCCATCGACGAGGTCGCTCCAAGCGAAGACGGAAGCCATCTCGCCGCACTTTGGCAAAAGCGCCAGGGCTTCTATCCTGAAGGACGGCCCGATCTGCTCGAGGCCTTCGTGCGCGATGCATTGAAGGTCGGCCATCGCGTGGAGGAGGGCCACCGCGCCGTCGCGTCCTACTGCATGGAAGAGCGCGTCGGCCGCGTGACGCAGCCCGCGCTGATCATCCGCGCCACCGCCGATCCGTTTGCCGCGCCGCATGCAGAGGAGCTGCTGCACCACCTGCCGCAGGCCCGCATCGTCGACATCGAAGGTGGCATGGTCCCTTTGCCCGACCAGATGCCCGAGGCCTTCGCGCAGGCGGTGCTTGAGTTTCTTTCGGCGCTGCCCTCATGAAAGCCATCCGCATCCACGGCTTCGACGCGGTGCCGGTGCTCGAAGACCTGCCCGACCCGGTGCCACGGCCCGGCCGCACCATCGTGCGCATGCAGGCCGCCACCGTCGGCCACATCGACCGCACCGTGTGGCGCGGCAGCTTCCTGCGCCATCCGCCGCTGCCCTACACGCCGGGCGTGGAGGCCGCGGGCATCGTTATTGCCAGCGGGCGCTTTGCCGCCGGAGCGCGCGTGTGGCTGCGCGGCAGCGGCCTGGGCACGCTGTTCGACGGCACCTGGTGCGAGCAGATCGATGCACCCGACGAGGCGCTGGGCCTGCTGCCCGACGCGCTCCCGATGGCGGTGGGTGCCGCGTTCTTCTCGCCCACCACGTCGGCATGGGTGGCGCTGCATGAAGTCGCGAAGCTGCAGGCCGGCGAGCAGGTGCTGGTCACGGGTGCGAGCGGCGCCGTGGGCTCGCTCGCGGTGCAGCTGGCGCGCGAGATTGGCTGCACCGTGCGCGCGGTCGATCCGGACGCCGCGGCCCCGCCGCCTGCGAGTGCGGACCTGTTGATCGACACGGTCGGCGGCGGCGTTCTTTCGGCGGCCTTGCCGGCCGTGCGGCCCGGCGGGCGCGCCGTGCTCATCGGCTACACCGCGGGCCCGACGCTGCAGCTGGACATCGCGCACTTCCTGCAGCGCGATGTGGCGCTGCTGCCGCTCAACATGTTCCGGCGCGAGGCCGCCGGCCGCGCCGCGGCGCCCGAACTGCTCGCGCGGCTGGCCGACGGCCGCCTGCATCTGGAGGTGCGCAGCTTCGCGCTGGCCGATGCCGCCGTCGCGCTCGAAT
>NZ_JBFTPJ010000533.1:0-4124 GCF_056398445.1 Variovorax sp. 01T439_2 | reverse complement strand
GAACGTGGTCTATCTGGGCTGCCTGTTGCTGATCATCGGGATTTTTGCCATGCTGTACGTGCGCGAGCGCCGGCTCTGGGTGTGGCTCACCCCCGATGGCGCGGGCTCCGGAGACAACACCACGGCCGCCACGATGGCCTTCTCGGTCAACCGCAAGACCATCGACAGCGATCGCGAGTTCGAGCACCTCAAGCACAAGCTGCTTGCCTTGAAGAAAGAAGGACCGGCGTCACCATGAACACCACCACCCTCACGCTGCACGAAAGCTGGTTTTCGCGGCGCAACTTTTTCGACTGGGTGTTTGCGGCGCTGGTGCTGGCAGGCGGCCTGTTCGCCTTTGCGCGCTATGCGGGCTCGATGGACGCCTACGAGAAGCCCATCCTCGGCGCCGCGATGATCTCGGTCGTCGCAATCGGCTGGTTCTGGCGCCCGCTGCGGGTGCTGGCCATCGTGGTGGCCGCGGCCTCGCTGCTGGCCATCAGTTCCTACCAGGGCGACCTGGCGCGCGCGGACACGGTGTTCTGGCTCAAGTACTTCCTGTCGAGCCAGTCGGCCATCCTCTGGATGAGCGTGCTGTTCTTCATGAGCACGCTGTTCTACTGGCTCGGTTTCTTCGGCGGCAAGCAGGGCGACACCTTCGACCTGATCGGCTCGCGGCTGGCCTGGGCCGCCATTGCCATGGCGCTCATCGGCACCATGGTGCGCTGGTACGAGAGCCATCTGCTCGGGCCGGACATCGGCCACATTCCCGTCAGCAACCTGTACGAAGTGTTCGTGCTCTTTTGCTGGCTCACGACGGCCTTCTATCTCTACTTCGAATCGCGCTACGGCACGCGCACGCTCGGCGCCTTCGTGATGCTGGTGGTGAGCGCGGCGGTGGGCTTTTTGCTCTGGTACACGCTGGTGCGCAATGCGCACGAGATACAGCCGCTGGTGCCCGCGCTGCAGAGCTGGTGGATGAAGCTGCACGTGCCGGCCAACTTCATCGGCTATGGCACCTTCTCGCTCGCGGCCATGGTGGCCTTCGCCTATCTCATCAAGGAGCAGGCCGAGGAAACGCGCTGGTACAAGCTCACGCCGATCTGGCTGCTGGGCGTGGCGCTGTGCTTCGTGCCGGTGGCCTTCCGCCAGCGCGTGCAGGAGGCCGGCGGCAGCTACTGGGTGATCTRTGCGGGCATCTCCGCACTGATTGCCGCGGGCATTCTGCTCGGCCGCCGGCGCATTGCCGCTCGGCTGCCGGCCAACGAGGTGCTCGACGACGTGATGTACAAGTCGATCACGGTCGGCTTTGCCTTCTTCACCATTGCCACCGTGCTCGGCGCGCTGTGGGCGGCCGACGCCTGGGGCGGCTACTGGAGCTGGGACCCGAAGGAAACCTGGGCCCTGATCGTCTGGCTCAACTACGCGGCCTGGCTGCACATGCGGCTGGTCAAGGGCCTGCGCGGCACCGTGGCTGCGTGGTGGGCGCTGGGCGGCCTCGCGGTGACCACCTTCGCCTTTCTTGGCGTGAACATGTTCCTGAGCGGACTGCACAGCTACGGCACGCTGTAGGCAGGGTTGCGGCTTTTCGCGAAGAATTGAAGCCACGCGCAGCGATTGCGCGTAACCGGACCAGGGAATTGCACGAACTACCCTGAGCACAACGATTCACGCGAAAGGCCGTCACATGTCGTTCCATTTCCGTCCGCAGGGTCGCAGCAGCGGCTTCATCCACCCGCTTTCGAGCGAGATCACGCCGCGCGCCGTCTACGAGGGCCGGCGAGACCTGCTCAAGCTGATGGCCGGCGGCGCAGCCGGTGCCGCGCTCGCGAGCTTTGCGGGGCGCGAGGCCTTCGCCCAGGCCACGGGACCGCACAAGCTGGCACTGCTGCCGGGTGCCAAGTCCGCCGTGCCGGGCGCGCAAACGATGGAAAAGCTCACCGAGTACAAGGACGCGACGAGCTACAACAACTTCTACGAGTTCGGCACCGACAAGGGCGACCCGGTCAAGAACGCCGGCACCCTGAAGACCCGCCCCTGGACCGTGGAGGTCGAGGGCCTGGTCAAGAAGCCCGGCAAGTACGGCATCGAAGACCTGCTCAAGCTCAGTGCGCAGGAAGAGCGCATCTACCGCCTGCGCTGCGTCGAGGGGTGGTCGATGGTCATTCCCTGGGTGGGCTACTCGCTGGCCGAGCTCATCAAGAAGGTCGAGCCGCAGGGCAATGCGAAGTACGTCGAATTCGTGACCCTGGCCGATCCCAAGACCATGCCCTTCGTGGGCTCGCGCGTGCTCGACTGGCCCTACACCGAAGGCCTGCGCATGGACGAGGCCATGCATCCGCTCACGCTGCTGGCTTTCGGCATGTACGGCGAGGTGCTGCCCAACCAGAACGGCGCGCCGGTGCGCATCGTGGTGCCGTGGAAGTACGGCTTCAAGTCGGCCAAGTCGATCGTCAAGATCCGCTTCGTCGAGAAGGAGCCGGGCACGGCCTGGAACAAGGCGGCGGCGCAGGAATACGGCTTCTATTCGAACGTCAATCCGAACGTCGACCATCCGCGCTGGAGCCAGGCCACCGAGCGCCGCATCGGCGACGGCGGCGGACTCTTCGCCAAGCGCACCAAGACGCTGGTCTTCAACGGCTACGAAGCCCAGGTCGGCCAGCTCTATGCGGGCATGGACCTGAAGAAGAACTACTGAGCCGGCACCGCCACGCGGCCCTTGCCCCATGAACAAGCTGCTCATGCATCCGGCGGCCAAGCCGGTCATCTTCCTGCTGTGCCTGCTGCCGTTCGCGCGGCTGGCCTATGGCGCATTCACCGACGGGCTGGGCGCGAATCCGGCCGAGTTCCTGATCCGCGCCACCGGCGACTGGACCCTGCGCTTCATCTGCATCGTGCTGGCGGTGACGCCGCTGCGCGTGATGGCCAAGGCCAATGCGCTGGCGCGCTTTCGCCGCATGCTGGGGCTGTTCGCGTATTTCTATGTGGTGCTGCACCTGCTGTGCTACAGCTGGTTCGACATGGGCTTCGAGTGGGCCGACATCGCCAAGGACATTGCCAAGCGGCCGTTCATCCTGGTGGGTTTCTCGGCCTTCGTGCTGCTGACGCCGCTGGCGGCCACCTCGTTCAACCGCGCCATCAAGGCCATGGGCGCCAGGCGCTGGCAGATGCTGCACAAGCTGGTCTACCTGATCGCCGGCCTGGGCCTGCTGCACTTCTTCTGGATGCGTGCGGGCAAGAACAACTTTGCCGAAGTGTTCGTCTATGCCGCGATCATCGCGGTGCTGCTCGGATGGCGCGTGTGGAACTACGCGAGCAAGCGCAGGCCGAAGCCGTCGGCCGGCGTGCGTGGCGGCAGCGGCAGCGAGAAGGCACTGCGCAGCAGCACCGGCTGACCGGCGCGAACCACCCCGGTCGCGCGCGGATCAGCCCTCGATCCGCTCGCTGCGCAGCTGGTCTTCCATCGTCTCGCGGCGGCGGATCAGCGTGGCGCTCCGGCCGCTCACCAGCACTTCGGCGGCACGGCCGCGCGTGTTGTAGTTGCTGGCCATGCTCATGCAGTACGCACCGGCGGACAGCACCGCCAGCAGGTCGCCGGACACCACGTTGAGCGCGCGGTCGCGGCCGATCCAGTCGCCGCTTTCGCAGACCGGGCCGACCACGTCGTAGGTGGGCGCATCGCCGGCGCGGATGCGCAGCGGCACGATCTTCTGGAACGCCTGGTACATCGCGGGGCGGGGCAGGTCGTTCATGGCCGCATCGACGATGCAGAAATTCTTGTCTTCGCCCGGCTTGGTGTAGAGCACCTCGGTCAGGCACACGCCCGCATTGCCGACCAGCGAACGGCCGGGCTCGATGACGAGCTTGCGCTGGCCGAAGCCGCGCGCATCGAGCCGCGCGAGCAGCTGCTGCCACAGCGCATCGGCCTTGGGCGGCACTTCGCCGTTGTAGTCGATGCCCAGGCCGCCGCCGAAGTCGAGGTGGTGAATGGGCACGCCGGCCGCCTCGATGGCCTCGACCAGGTCGAGCACCCGGTCGCAGGCGTCCAGGTAGGGCGAGGCCTCGGTGATCTGCGAGCCGATATGGCAGTCGATACCCACCACCTCGAGCCCCGGCAGCCTGGCGGCATGGCGGTAGGCCTCGAC
>NZ_JBFTPJ010000532.1:0-4127 GCF_056398445.1 Variovorax sp. 01T439_2 | reverse complement strand
CCATTTCGTCGGGCGCACCCGTGCTGCCGGCCGCGTTGCGCTTTGCCGATGCGGCCACCGGGGAAACCAGCCAGGCGCCGCGMTACATCGACGACGACAACCTGCTGACCTCGCTCTGGAACACGCTGCGCGCGCCGCCGCTCGTGGCCATCGTGCGCTTCGGCGAGCCGCAGGCTTCGCACGGGCGCGACCGCCGCGCCTGGGCCCAGGCGCTGCACGAAGACGTGCAGCAGCTGCGCCGCGAGACGCATTAGCCGCAGGGCGCGGCGCGGCACAGGCAAAAAAAGCGCTCCCGAGGGAGCGCTTAACGACGCACGGAGCGTCGTGAGGAGGAACCGGAATTCGTGCATCCGACATTGGCCGGGCCGGCGGCCGCCGCTTGCGGGAGAAATCAATCCATGCGCGTGGGCGGGTGCCTACAGGGCAGGGCGGCCCGCCGGGCCGTGGCTATCCCGGCCATGAGAATTGCCAAACCCGCCAGGGCCCGAAGCGTTGCACCATGCAGGTTCTACGCTGGAGAAAGAACCTGATGAGAATGCTGAGGAAAATCGTGGGTGGCGCCATCTCCCTTGCGGGGGCGGTGGTGCTCGTGGCGCGGCACTTGTGATGGCGGAATGGGCTGAATGAATACTATGGTTTGTAAGTAAGCGCACAGCAACACTACTGCCCGAGGGGCCGTGCAAACGGGTCGCATTTCGGCGCCCATAATGCGCCTGCGACCCACGCCAGAGGCCGCATCGAGACGCGGCTCCGGTCCTTCGAGGCGAGCCAGCCACATTCCTCTCTGGCCTTCACGGGATGACATCATGAGCGTATTGCAGATGTTTCTACCGGCGTCCGAACCAGCTCGCAGCGAGGCCCTGGAGCTCATTCGAAGAACACACCACTTGCCGCGCCACCTCGTGAGAGGCACCGGGCGCAGGAGCCTGGGCGAATCCGGACCGGGCCCGCTGGTCGGGCCGGTGCAGAGCCAGCAGCAGCAGGCGTCGTCGCAGGGCTTGCAGGCCATGGCTGGGCCGCAAGGCCGGCTGCAGGCCGAATGAGGGCGGCGCCTTCGCGCTGATCCGGCCGCCCCTGCTCGGCCATCCCTCCACCGTCTCACTCGGCCGTGGCCGGGTCGATCACGCCATGCACCCGGTCGATGCGGTCGGCCGGGAAGCCGCCGAGTTCCGCATGCTTGCGCACCAGCGCCTCGTCGGCGGCCTGGTAGATGCAGTAGATCCGGTCGTCGGTCACATAGCTGTGGACCCACTGGATGTCGGGCCCCATGCTGCCCAGCACGCCGCAGGACTTCTGCGAGATGGCTTTCAGGTCGGCCGGCGTGAACTTGCCGGCGCCGGGGATGTGCCGTTCGATGAGGAATTTGGGCATGGCGATACTCCTGTCTAGAATCGGTCGGAGCGACCAAGACCGATGGTGCCGGCGCGAAGCACCGTTGTATTGCCCGCTGCACCGGACTTGTTGACCGAAACCCCGCCCTCGCTTGCCGGGAGGTGACCATGGATGTCTTGTCGGACGTGCTGCGGACCATCCGTCTGGAGGGCGCGCTGTTCCTGAACGGGGACATGCATGCGCCCTGGTGCTTCAAGGTGCCCAAGGGCGCGCACATGGCGCAATTGCTCAGGCCCGGCGCGCAGCGGCTGGCCATCTGCCACCTCGTGCTGCAAGGCGAATGCTGGGCCCAGGTCGRCGGCGGGGAACCGATCCGCGCCCATGCCGGCGACGTCATCGCCGTGCCGCATGGCGACTCGCATGTGGTGGGCAGCGGCCTGCTCCAGGCAGCGGTGGACGTGGCGCATGTGGTGAACCCGCGGGCGCCCGAGCTGGAGCGCATCCGCTACGGCGGCAATGGCGACCGCACGGTGCTGGTGTGCAGCTGGTTCGCCTATGAAGGCGATGCGCCCAACCCCCTCATGGCGAACATTCCGCGCCTGTTCACCACGTCGCTGCGCAGCAGGCCGGCGGGCCCGTGGATCGAGCAGTCCGTCAACTTCGTGCTGGGCGATGCGGCTTCGCACACGCCCGGTTCCGAGATGGTCGCCGCCAAGGTGGCGGAGGTGCTGTTCGCCGAAGTGCTGCGCGGCTACATCGAATCCATGCCGGCCAACAACCCCGGCTGGCTCGCGGGCCTGCGCGATCCCCATGTGAGCCGCTGCCTGGCGCTGATGCACGGCGATCCCGCCCGCAACTGGACGGTCGACGCGCTGGCGCAGGAAATCCATGTCTCGCGCAGCGTGTTGGCGGACCGCTTCGCCGAACTGGTGGGCGCGCCGCCCATGCACTACCTGGCGCGCTGGCGCATGATCCTGGCCGCCGGCATGCTGCGCAAGGACCAGGGCAACCTGGCGCGCATTGCCGAAGGTGTCGGCTACGAGTCGGAAGCGGCCTTCAACCGCGCCTTCAAGCGCGAGTACGGGGTGTCGCCCGGGGCCTGGCGGCAGAACGGGGCGCGGGCCTTGGTGCCGGATGCGGCGCCCTGAGGTGGGGTGTCGTGGGTCAGTCTCGGACGGAAATTAGTTCCATGGCCGGGCCAATTTTCGGTGGCAATCAACGCCATGCCCACGTGCGTGGCGCCGCCGATTCCGGCGTGTGCGCAGGTGACGCGTGCGAGCGTCTACTAGAGTACGCGCATGCCCTTCCGCCCATGCGATCTCCTCGCCCGTTCCCTGGCCGTCAGCGCTCTCGCCTCCGGGCTCGCCGTGGTGGCCCATGCACAGCCGAAGCCTTTGGACGATGGCGAAACGCTCCCCGCCATCACCGTGGATGCCAGGGGCCGTTCGGAAGCCGCCCAGCAAGTTCCGATCCCGCTGACTTCGATCGATGGCGAGGCCCTCGAGACGCAGCAAAGCTGGCGGCTCGAAGACCTGCAGCAATGGTTGCCGAGTACCAGCATCACCTTCGGCGATCCGCGGCAATCGGCCATCGCGGTGCGCGGCGTCGGCAGGAATCCATCGAACGACGGCCTCGAGGGCAGCACGGGCATCTACCTCGACAACGTCTACCTGGGCCGCGCGGGCATGGCGACATTCGACCTGCTCGACATCGAGCGCGTGGACCTGCTGCGCGGGCCGCAAGGCACGCTCTTCGGCAAGAACACGACCGCCGGCGTGCTGGCGTTGCACACGCGTGCGCCGAGCCGGGAGACCGAGCGCAGCCTGCAACTCTCGATCGGGCAGCGCGGACTTGCGCAGGGGCAAGCCATCTTCTCGGGGCCCCTGTCGGAAGAGACGGCGGGCCGGCTGCTGGTGTACGGCACCCATGAACGCGGCAACATCGAGAACATCTACGATGGCGGCAGCGTCAACGGAGGCCATCGATCCGGCATTCGCGGCCAATGGCTGCTGCGCCGTGGCGACGCCTTCAGCCTGCGCCTGATCGCAGATGCGCACCGCGAGCGCTCCACGTACGGCACCCGCGTCATCTACTCGCTGGGAAGCGGACCGGCGGCGGCCCGCGCATGGGCCGGCGGCGCCACGGGCATCGTCACCGACCCGCGGCGCTATGCGGTCAATACCGACGGCGTGGAGCGCGTCGATCTCGACCAGGGTGGCGTGTCGGCCGAAGCGAGCTGGAAGCTCGGGTCCGGCGCTACCGTCACGTCCATCACCGCCGGCCGCTCATGGAAGTTCGTGCCGACGGCCAATGACAACCTCAATATCCCCGTGCTGATCGACGGCGGCTCCCGCGTGCGCCAGCAGCAGTTCTCGCAGGAGCTGCGCTACGCGGGGCCCACCGGCGGTGCGGTCGACTATGTGGTGGGCGCGTTCTACATGCGCCAGCGCATGCGCAATGAGATATTCACCGTGTTCGGTCCGCGGGCGGACATCGTTCTGCAGGGAACGTCCTTGCCGGTGCTCGCCAACGCGAGCACGGTGAGCTTCGGCGCGCTCGACACGGAGAGCTTCGCGCTCTTCTCGCAGGCCACGTGGCACGCCACGTCCAGGCTCGACCTCACGGCCGGCCTGCGCATCACGCAGGAGCGCAAGGACGGGCGCACCCATCGCGGCGACTCGACCGGTGGTGCCGCTGCCACCGCGTTCCTGCGCAATCGTCCGATCGTGCTCGGTGCCTACGACACGGGCCCCCCAATCGTCCGATCGTGCTCGGTGCCTACGACACGGGCCCCC
>NZ_JBFTPJ010000531.1:0-4135 GCF_056398445.1 Variovorax sp. 01T439_2 | reverse complement strand
TGGCCGAGCGCGAGGAAGTCGCGCTGCGCGAAGCGCTCGGCCGCGTGCTGGCCGAAGACATCATCTCGCCGGTCAGCGTGCCGCCGCACGACAACTCCGCGATGGATGGCTTTGCCTTCGACGGCGCGATCCTGCGGGACGATTCGCCGACCGACGCCTCCATCGAGCTGCGCGTGGTGGGTACCGCCTTGGCCGGCACGGCCTGGCGCGGCGCGCACGCCGCCGGCGACGCGGTTCGCATCATGACGGGCGCGGTCATGCCCGAAGGGCTCGACACCGTGATCCCGCAGGAATTCTGCAAGGTCGACGGCGACCGCGTGCGCTTTCCCGCCAAGGTGCTTCGGCGCGGCGACAACCGCCGCTTCGCGGGTGAAGACCTCATGCAGGGCCAGCCGGCCTTGCGGCGCGGCGAGCGCCTGTCGCCTGCCGCGCTGGGCATGGTCGCYAGCCTGGGCCTGCCTTCGGTGCCCGYGCTGCGGCGGCTGCGCGTGGCCTATTTCTCGACCGGCGACGAGATCCTGAGCCTTGGCGAGCCGCCGCGCGAAGGCGCGGTGTACGACAGCAACCGCTACACGGTGTTCGGCCTGCTCACGCGGCTGGGCTGCGAAGTGATCGACCTGGGCCTGGTGCGCGACGACCCGGCCACGCTCGCCGCCACGCTGCAGCAGGCCGCGGGCCAGGCCGACGCCATCATCACCAGCGGCGGCGTGAGCGTCGGCGCCGCCGACCACACACGCGCCGTGATGCAGCAGCTCGGCGACATGGCGTTCTGGCGCGTGGCGATGCGCCCCGGCCGGCCGATGGCGGTCGGGCTCGTTCCGCGCAGCCAGCAGGCCTCATCACAGCCGGGCTCTGCCGTGCTCTTCGGCCTGCCCGGCAATCCGGTGGCCGTCATGGTCACCTTTCTTGCCTTCGTGCGGCCGGCCCTGCTGCGCATGATGGGCTGCCACGAGATTGCCGCCGCGCCGGCGCCGCTGCTGCGCGCGCGCGCCGCGAGCGCCATCCGCAAGAAGCCSGGCCGCACCGAATACCAGCGCGGCTTCGTGCGGGCGGTGGCCGGTGCGCTGCCCGAGGTCCGCATTGCCGGCAACCAGGGCTCCGGCGTGCTGAGCTCGATGGTCGAGGCCAACGGGCTCGTGGTGCTGCACCACGACCAGGGCAATGTGGCCGCGGGCGACGAAGTCGACGTGATGATGCTGGAGGCGTAGCCCGCCATGGGCCGCGCACTCGGCAGGCAGCGGCTCAGATCCGGCCCAGCGCCTTGTCCACGCCCTTGTTGGCCAGCATGTCGGCACGCTCGTTGCCGACGTCGCCCGAATGGCCCTTGACCCAGCGCCATTCGATCACATGGCCCCCTTCGGCCACCAGCTTGTCGAGTTTCTGCCAGAGCTCGACGTTCTTGACCGGCTGCTTGGTCGAGGTGCGCCAGCCCTTGGCCTTCCAGCCGCGGATCCATTCGGTGATGCCCATGCGCACGTACTGGCTGTCCAGGTAGAGAATGACCTTGCAGGGCCGCTTGAGCGCGGCCAGGCCCTCGATCACGGCGGTGAGCTCCATCCGGTTGTTGGTGGTGTTGAGTTCGCCGCCGAACAGTTCCTTTTCGGTGGCGCCCGACTTGAGCCACGCACCCCAGCCGCCAGGGCCGGGATTGCCTTTGCACGCACCATCGGTGTAGATCACGACTTCGTTCAAAACGCTCTTTTCCTTCTTCTTCAATATTTCAATGTTCAATCGGCGCGGTCGGCCTTGGCCTTGTGCATCTTGCCTGCAATGGGTACCGGCGCGGTGGCGCGCGCCGCTGCACGGCGCCAGTCGGCGCTCAGCAGTCGCATGCCGCGCACCCGCTTGACGGCCACCAGGAAGTACGCCGCGCCGAAGATGGGCCACCAGCGCTCGCCGGCGGCGTCCATCCAGCGGCAGCGCTCGAGCCACGCCTCGCTGCGCACCGCGGGCCGGTAGACGCCGAAGCGCCCCGACTCCACCTCGAAGCTCAGGAGCCGCAGCCAGTCGCGCATGCGCCAGTAGCCGATGAACTCGCCGCCCTCGGGCAGAAAGAGATCGCCGAGGCCGAGCCGGCGGTACAGGTGCGCGCGGCGCTGCCGCATGCCCCAGAGGCTGGCCGGATTGAGCCCGCAGATCACCACGCGGCCCTCTGGCACCAGCACCCGCTCCACTTCGCGCAGGGCCGCATGGGGGTCCTGGCTCAGCTCCAGCGCATGCGGCAGCACCACCAGGTCGAGGCTGTTGGCGGCAAACGGCAGCGCCGCAAAATCGGTGTACAGCGCAGCCCTGCCGGACGGCTGGCCGGGGTCGGGCAGCGCCAGCCAACGGTGCGGCATGCGGTTGGTGCGCAGGCCATCGACCCCGGCGGCACCGAGCTGCAGCGCGTGGTAGCCGAAAACATCCGCCACGGCTTCGTCGAACTGGGCCTGCTCCCACGCGAGCAGGTAGCGGCCGGGGGGGGTCGCGAACCAATCCTGCAAACCTATAATTTGACCGCTCATGACCCTTGTTCCGCTGCCCGCCTTCGCTGACAACTACATCTGGATGCTGCAGGACGGGTCCAACGCGATCGTGGTGGACCCGGGCGACGCCCAACCGGTGTTCGACGCCTTGGCGCGCGACAAGCTGCAGCTCGCCGCGATTCTAGTCACGCACCATCACCCCGATCACACGGGCGGCGTGGCCGCGCTCCATGCCGCCACCGGCGCGCCGGTCTTCGGTCCGGCACGCGAACGCATTCCGCAGCCCTTCGAGCCGCTGTCGCATGGCGACACCGCCAAGGTGCTCGGGCTGCGCTTTTCGGTCATCGACGTGCCGGGCCACACGGCCGGCCACATCGCGTACTTCCTGCCCGCAAGCGCAGGCCGGGCGCCGCTTCTTTTTTGCGGCGACACGCTGTTCTCCGGCGGCTGCGGCCGGCTGTTCGAAGGCACGCCAGCGCAGATGCTGGCCTCGCTCGATGCGCTGGCGGCGCTGCCGGGCGACACCCGCGTGTGCTGCGCGCACGAATACACACTTGCTAACCTGCGTTTCGCCCGCGCGGTGGAACCCGGCAATGCCGATCTGACTCAGTACAGCGCGCACTGCGAAAGCCTGCGCGCGCAGCGGCGGCCCACGCTGCCCTCGCAACTGGCCACCGAACGCCGGATCAACCCCTTTCTTCGCAGCCGCGAAGCCACTGTCCTTAGAGCGGTGCGCGAGCACGCCGAGCTTTCCGCCGATGCGGCCGAAGCCGAGGTGTTCGCTGCGCTGCGCCAATGGAAAAACGACTTCCGATGAAACTTATCGCTGCTGTCTGCCTTGCAGGCTCACTGTTGCTCGCGGGCTGCGCGGGCACCAACAGCCCGTCTTCCTCCTCCACCACCGCATCCGCGCAATCCACCGCCGGCGGCACCGGTGCCAAGGCCTCCGGCAGCGCGGCGCCGGTCTATCCAGGCGGCCCGCTCACTCCCATCACCAGCAGCGAAGCCCATTCGCAGAGCGTCGTCACGCTCGCGCCGCCCGCCGACATGTGGGACCGCATCCGCCGCGGCTTCAAGATGCCGAACCTCGAGAGCGACCTGGTGCGCGACCGCGAGCAGTGGTATGCCAGCCGGCCCGACTACATCCAGCGCATGACCGAGCGCTCGAACAAGTACATCTTCCACATCGTCGAAGAACTCGAGCGGCGCAACATGCCGACCGAACTCGCGCTGCTGCCGTACATCGAGAGCGCGTTCAACCCGCAGGCCATTTCCAGCGCGCGCGCCGCGGGCATGTGGCAGTTCATGCCCGCCACCGGCACCGACTTCGACCTCAAGCAGAACATCTTCCGCGACGACCGGCGCGACGTGGTGGCCTCGACGCGCGCCGCACTCGACTACCTGCAAAAGCTCTACGGCATGTTCGGCGACTGGCAGCTCGCGCTGGCCGCCTACAACTGGGGCGAAGGCAGCGTGAGCCGCRCCATCGCCAAGAACCAGCGCCTGGGCCTGCCCACCACCTACAGCGACCTTTCCATGCCGGCCGAAACGCGGCTCTACGTGCCCAAGCTGCAGGCGGTGAAGAACATCGTGGCCAATCCGCAGGCGTTCAACACCGAGCTGCCGCTGATCGCGAACCACCCGTACTTCCAGACCGTGACGCTCACGCG
>NZ_JBFTPJ010000530.1:0-4141 GCF_056398445.1 Variovorax sp. 01T439_2 | reverse complement strand
CCTTCATTGAGTCGAGGGAGAACGGGACATGACCAAGCTGCACGCCTCGAAGACATGGCTCGCGCTGCTCGTGGTGCCCGCCTTCGCGCTGCTCTGCCAGACGCTCGCGTATGCCGCGGTTCCCCAGGCCTGCACCCTGCGGACGACGCTGCTGCTGCATGCGCTGAGCATCGGCGCGCTGCTGGGCTGCCTTGCGCCCACGCTGCTCGCGGGCGGCGAATGGCGGCGCCTGGGCGGCGGCGTACAGGCCGGCGGCACGCTGGACAGCGACGCGGCGGCGCCCGCCGTGCGCCAGCGCTTTCTTGCAGCGCTGGCCACCGGCATGGGTGCACTTTTCACGCTGCTGGTGGCGGCGCAATGGTTCGCGGCCTGGGTGCTGTCACCCTGCCTGCAATGAACAGGGCGGCTCTGAGTGCCCGCGTTCACAGGGCGGGGGGAATGCGGATTTCGATCGGATGCGTGCGCTCATGGCGCTGCTGGCATTCGAGGCAGCGCGCCGAGGCCGGCAGGGCCTCGAGTCGATCGAGCGGAATCTGCACGCCGCAATCGATGCAGGTTCCGAACTCGCCGGTGCGCAGGCGCTCGCGCGCGGCCTCGATGTCCCGCAGCTCGGACACATCGCGCTCCACTTCCGCGCCCCGGAGCGCGCCGCGCAGCCGCTCCTCGGCCGCGTCCACCGTGTCCGGCACCTGGATGTGCGGGGTGCGGGTGGGCGCCTCGTCCTCGTCGGCCTTGGCGGCTCTCAGTTCGCTTTCGAGCTCGGCCGCCCGCTCGTCGAGCTTGCGGTTCCATTGCGCTTTTTCAGTGTTGTCCATGGCAGAGTGGCAGGCAATCGGCATGCCCGCCGCGGGCCGCCACCGGAACATCCAGCCGCAGGATTCGAATGGATTTGCAGCAACCGCAACAACCGCACCTCGACGCCGTTCTCCTGGCCGCCTTGCGCGCGGCGCCGCGCCGGTATCGCCTGCCTCCTCTGCCGGCCGATGCCGAAGCGGCCCTGGCGGGCGGCACGCAGGCCACGCTCGCCTTTGCGATCGAGGCCGCGCGCACCGGGCCCGCACCAGGCATCCAGGCGCTTTTCACCCGCGCGCTGGCGCAGTTGATCCGCGAGGCGCTCGCGCCCGAACGCGGCGACCCGGCGTTCCAGGCCGCCATGCTGCAGGCGCAGGACGCGCAGGTGCATGAGCATGTGCAGCTGTCCCGGCAGCGCGCGGCCGATCGGCGCACCCTCAGGATGGCTATCGATGCCATCGCGCATCCCGGCAAGCTGCGGCGCGAGGCGGCCGGCGCCCTGCGCGACGCGCTGGCCCGGCTGCACGGCCTTGCGGCCGCGGGCGCATGGGCGGAACTGGCAGAGGCCATCGGGCAGCTGCTCGCGCAGGAACTCCCCGGCCCCGGAAATTTCCGCGCGCCGCTGGAAGCGATCCACGCAAGCCCCGCGCTGCGGCGGCTGGTGCGCGGCAGCGAGCTGCTCCGGCGTGAGAGCGTGCAGCGCTACCAGGCGCTGTGCGAACGGCGCGGACCGCTCGCGGGCAGCGATGCCGCGGCCGCTGAAGGGCGCGCATCGGCGCAGCAGGGCCGGATCGCCGAACACGCCGCGGTCGAGGCCTTCCGCGAGATCGCCGGCATGCTGAACCGCCATAGCGAGGGAGCCGCCACCTACCGCGTCGCACGCGGTCTTCGCACGCCGCGCGGCTTTCCGGGAGAAGCGAGCAAGGCCAAGGAGGAGTGGGACGCCGCCATCGTGCGCGGAGGCGATGCGGGTGGCGCCAGCCTCGTTCTCCTTGCCGAAACCAAGGCCTCGCCCGCCGCGGCCACCTCCGACTTTCCGCGCCTGCTGCGCGGCCTGCGGCGCCTTGCGAAGGCCGACGCCGAAGCGGTCTACGCCTTTGCATCGGCCGACGGCGAGCAGCGCATTACCGGCGCCTCGCTGCAGGGCCTGCGCCCGGTCCGCCGCCTGTTGCCGCCCCACGTGATCTATTGCTGCTCGGCACCGCCCGAGGCCCTGCCGCAGCCGCTGGGCGCCGCAACCAGGGCCGTGCTGCTTGCCGAGCCCGCGAGCCTGGCTTTCGCGCAGCAGCTCGCACGCGGCGAGGCGCCATCGCATGCCGCACTGGCCCCGGTCTGGCACGCGCTGGCCACGGCACCGCGGCTGCAGGCCGCATTGCACCAGTACGAAACCGCGCAGAAGGCACGCGCGGCCATGCTGCATCCGGACGACCTGCTGGCGTCGGTGGCGCACGGCCTTCAGCGTTCCTACTCTTCTTCCTGAGTGGCCAGTTCCTTCGCCACCGCGCGCCGGCCCTCGGGCGACAGCACGTGCAGGGATCGCGCCGGAATCGCAAACTCCACGCCCAGCCGCGCGAACTCGCGCATCATCTGCAGGTTGAGGCGCTGCTGCTCGTCCATGTAGAGCCCGTAGTCCGGCGTGGTCACGAAGTACACGACCTCGAAGTCGAGCGAGCTCTCGCCGAAGGCCTGGAAGTGCACGCGGTCCAGCCGCAGCGACGGCCGCGACTCGATCAACCGCTTCACGATGCCCGGTATGGCCTCCAGCTGTTCGGGCGTGCTGCGGTAGCTCACGCCAAACTTGAAGGCAATGCGGCGCTCGTCCATGCGGCGATAGTTCTTCACGGTCTGCTTGAGCAGGTCGGTGTTGCCGATCACGATCTGCTCGCCGCTCAGGCTGCGCAGCCGCGTGGTCTTGAGGCCCACGTGCTGCACCGTGCCCGAGAGACCGCCGACACCAATCGCATCGCCCACCTCGAATGGCTTGTCGACCGCGATGGACAGCGAGGCGAACAGGTCGCCCAGGATGTTCTGCATCGCAAGCGCAATCGCAATGCCGCCCACGCCCAGGCTGGCGACGAAGGCGGTGATGTTGACGCCCAGGTTCGACAGCACCGCCAGCAGGATCACCGCCCACAGCACGGTGCGCATCGACCACGACATCAGCGTGGCCGATGCGCTGACCTGCGTCATGCTCGCGGAGGCGTGGCGCTGCTCGTAGCGGCGCAGCCCGAAGCCGATGGCCCGGGTGAACCACAGGCCCGCCTGCAGCGCAATGGCAATGAACCACAGCTGCCCGACGCGCTGGTTCCAGCGCTCGGGCAGCTCGAGCATGCCCACGCCGACGAGCAGCGCGGCCAGCACCAGGAAAGCGCGGTTGGTGCCGGCCAGCACTTCGACCACCGTGTCGTCGATGCGATTGCTCGTGTGCTGCGCGATGCCGCGCATGCGCCCGATCATGTAGCGCAGCACCAGCCGCATCGCCAGGTAGGCGGCAAGCGCGGCGGCCACCGCCAGCGCCAGATCGGGCACCGGCAGCCCCAGCAGCGTTGCATCGGCCAGCGTGTCGAGCGCTTCATTCATCGGAGAACGGCCTTTCCGGGCTTGGAGTGAAGGAAGGTCATCGCTGCGGGTTGTGCGGCAAATATTGCCGCACATGCGAGAGCGCTACCCGGCGGCTCGCTCAGCTCTTCGGACGGACATGGATCTCCGGAAACTTCTCGTCGTAGAAAGCCATGCGGCCCTTCAGCGCCTGGTGCTCGTCGTACGGATCTTCATACGACCAGATCGCGTCGTCGAGCTGCCGCTCGCCCACGTTCAGGCTGTAGTAGCTCGCGGTGCCCTTGAACGGGCATTCGGTCGTGGTCTGCGAACGCTTGAGCTTGTCCGTGCGGACGTCGGTGCGCGGAAAGTAGTAGCGCACCGGCGACTTGTCCTCGACCACCTTGATCACGTCCGCCGAGCTCGCGACGACCATGCCTTCGACCTCGACCTCCATCGGCTGGCGAAGCGGCTCTTCGCGCACCTGGTGGTCGGGCCATTTCTGGTGTCCTGGTGATTTGCTCATTTCTTGGTACTCCTGGAGGGATCGAGATGGTCCCGAAACCAGTCGCGCGCCAGCTTGGACACCGCGCCCAGCGCTTCGGGTTCCTCGAAAAGATGCGTTGCACCGGGCACGAGCGAAAGCCGCTTCTCGCCGCGCAGCACCGCAAGGGCTTGCCAATTCATGTCGATCACCGGCCCGTCATTGCCGCCGACGATCAGCAGCGTGGGCGCGCGCACGCGCTCGAGCGCGGGCCCGGCCAGGTCGGGCCGCCCGCCGCGCGAGACCACGGCGTGCACCGCGTCGGGC
>NZ_JBFTPJ010000529.1:0-4147 GCF_056398445.1 Variovorax sp. 01T439_2 | reverse complement strand
GTTCAAGACCATCATGATGGAAGAGGCTTGAACAACCCGGTCGGCGTCTTCGACAGCGGCGTCGGCGGGCTCAGCGTGCTGGCCGCGCTGCGCGCCGAGCTGCCGCACGAGCGCTTCGTGTACTTTGCCGACACCGCGTTCGCGCCCTATGGCGAGCGCGGCGATGCCTACGTGATCGAGCGCTCGCGCAAGGTGGCGGAGCAACTGATGGCCGAGCACGGCATCAAGGCGCTGGTGGTGGCCTGCAACACGGCCACCACGGCCGCGATCCACCTGCTGCGCGCCGAGCATCCGGCCTTGCCCATCGTCGGCCTGGAGCCTGCGCTCAAGCCCGCCGTGGCGACCAGCCGCACCGGCCACATCGCGGTGATGGCCACGCGCGGAACGCTGGCCAGCGCCAAATACGCGGCGCTGCGCGACTCCTTCGCAGGAACAGCCAATGTGCGTGCCGTGCCCTGCGACGGGCTCGTGAAGGCGATCGAGGGCTTCGACACCGCAGCCATCACCGAACTCTGCGCCCGCTACATGGCCGAAGCCGGCCCCTTCGGCGACGCACCCGGCCAGGTCGATACCGTCGTGCTCGGCTGCACCCACTACCCGCTCGTGAAGAACGAGCTGCAGCGCCATGCGCCGCCCGCGCTGCGCTTCATCGACACCGGCGCGCCGGTCGCGCAGCAGGCCCGGCGCGTGCTGGCTTCGCTCGGCCGCCTCGCGGACAGCGGCGAAGGCGGGCTGGTCCTGCAGGGCAGCGGCGATGCGGCCGTGCTCGAAGCCGCCGCCGCGCACTGGCTGCAACAGCCCCAAGCTGCTCCGGCTGCTGCCGCAACCGCTGCCTGAAGCCGATCCGACAACAACATGCGTCTTCGTCTTTTGCGCTGCGCCCTGCTGCTGCTCGGCCTCTCGGCAGCAGGCCTCGGCCATGCGGCCTGCGAGAGCGGCCTTGCCGAGCGCATGCATGCCAAGCTCCATCCGAACCGCCCGCTCGACGAGCGCCTGGCCGCCTGCAAGCCCTGGCCCGCCTTTCCGGGCCGCAGCATCGTGGTGCTGCCCGTGCCGCGCGAAACCAGCAGCACGGGCGCCAAGGTCTTCGACCTGGAGCTGCTGCTGATCCAGCGGCCCGACAACGGCAACACCGAGCGCGACACGGTGATCGGCCGCATCTTCCAGCCCGAGGCGCTCGACGAAGACGCCGCCACCGCCATCCAGGACATCCGCATCGACACCTCGCGCTACGTGCTGTCGTCCGACACGCGCGCCTTCGGGCTGCGCGTGCGCTACCGGGGCACGGCGCCGGGCAGCACGGTGGCCAGCGAAACCATCCGCCTCTACGTGCACCACGGCAGCAAGCTGCGCGAGGTGCTGCAGGAAGTCGAGCTCGACCACGACAGCGGCGAATGGGACAGCAGCTGCACCGGCCGCTTCGAGCAGCTTCGCACCATGCTTTCGGTCGGCAAGTCGGCGAGCAACGGCTATGCCGATCTGCAGCTGTCGCGCACGCTGGTGCAGAGCCGCGCGCAGATGCAGGAAGACCAGAGCTGCACCGAGAAGGCCATGCCCGCGCGCTTCAATACCGTGACGCTGCGCTACGACGGCGAGCGCTACCGCGTGCCCAAGTCGCTGCGCCAGCAGCCGCCCTGAGCCGGCCGGTTCAGGCGCCGCGCAGCGCGGCCGCCCTGCCGCGCGCCATGTCGATCGGCAGCAACAGCAGCAGCCCCGCAATGAACAGCGCCGCGGTCGAGAGAATCGCAATGCGCTGGTTGCCGCCCGCGGCCCAGGTGATGGCGCCGAACATCAGCGGACCGATGATGCCCGCGAGCCGCGTGGCAAAGGTCCAGAGCCCGAAGAACTCCGCAAGCTGCCGCGGCGGCGCCAGGAAGCCCGTCATCGCGCGGCCGGCCGACTGGCTCGAGCCCATCGCAAGCCCTGCAATGGCGGCAGCCCACCAGAAGGTGCCCTTGGTGGTCGCCATCGCGGCAATCACGCAGACCGCGATCCAGGCCACCAGCGTGCCGGCCAGCGAGATCTTGTGGCCGATGCGGTCCTGCACGTAGCCGAAGCCGAAGGCGCCGACAGCGGCCGCGATGTTGAGCACGAAGATCAGCACCATGGTCTCGCTCGCCACGAAGCCGATGACCTGCTCGGCATAGATGGCGGCGAGCGTGATGGCCACTGCCACGCCGCCCTGGTAGCAGACGGTGCAGACCAGCAGCTGCATGAAATCGCGGTAGGCGCGGGCCTGCCCGAAGGTGGCGCGCAATTGCTGCCATGCGCCCACTGCGCTGCCGGCCGCACGGGGCTGCGCACGCTCGGGCAGGAGCGCGAAGGTGGCGCAGGCGGCTGCGCCGTAGATGGCCGCGGTGATCAGCATCGTGACCGGGACGAAGTGCGATGCAGGCAGGCCTTTGGCCTGGGCCGACAGCACGTAGGCCAGGCACAGCCCGAGCGCCAGCATGCCGCCGACGTAGCCGAAGCTCCAGCCCCATCCGCTGACCTTGCCCATGCCCTCGGCGGTCGCGAGTTCAGGCAGGAAGGCGCCGGTCAGCGACTCGCCGTAGGAATAGAAGGTGTTGGAGACGATGATCAGCGCCATGGCAACCGCAACGCCCATGGCCCCCGAGAACCTCGGCGTGAATGCGAGCGCCGCCGTGGCAAGTACGCAGCCCAGCGTCGCCACGGCGAGCACGCGCTTCTTGGCGGCACGCCGGTCGGCCCAGGCGCCGATCGCGGGCATCGAAAGCATGACGACGGCATAGGACGCGCTGAGCGCCGCAGTCCAGGCAAATGCGGCCCACGGCGCCCCCTTGGCGATGCCGCCCACGAAGTAGGCGGCAAACACGGCCGTGATGACGACCGTGGTGTAGCCGGAATTCGCAAAGTCGTACATGGCCCAGCCGAACACCTCGCGCTTGCGCACGCCGGCGTTCAGGGCAGATGACGGAAACAGCGCCATGCGGCGACGGATGATCGACCGGGCGCCGGACGCAGCCTTGGCCCGATCGGATCAGTGCAGGTGGCGCGGGCGGCGGCCGCCGCCATGCCCACCGCCGCTGCCACTGCCGCCGGTGCCCCGCGGGCGCTTGCCGATCTCGAGCGAATTCACGAGCGCATCGAAGCGGTCGCTGAAAAGGCGGTCGATCTCGGACACCACGCCGCCGAGCTCGGCGCCATCGAAGTGGCGCTCCATCAGGTTGACGACGTCTTCCACCAGCAGGTCGCGCTGCACCTGCATGATCGCGGCCGGATTGGGGCCGACAAACAGCATCAGGAAATCGTCGCGCGACTCTTCGTCGGGGTCGCCCTCTTCCTCGTCGAAGTCGGTGTCGTAGAAGGTGACCTCGATGGCGGCGCCGCGCTCGGACAGTTCGTTCAGGGCCATGCACATCTCGTCGAGCGCCTGGCGAAAGTCTTCGTCGCCCGGCACCGTCCAGCAGATCTGGAGCATGTGGTCCTTCTGCTCGAAGCGGATGCCGGGTTCTTCTTCGTAGGTGCTGGTCGCGCCGTCGGCCAGCGACTTGGCGCCTGCGTAGGCCCACAGCGGCTTGAGCGCTTCCTGGATCTGGTCGAAGCCGACGTCGGAGCGCAAGGGCACGTCGCCGTGCACATGGATTTCAAATGGAGCGTTGTAACGAGGCATGGAGTGCTCCCTTGTCTAAATGTGGTGCCCGGAACGGGGGTCGAACCCGTATGCCCCGATTAAGGAAGCGGCGGATTTTAAGTCCGATGTGTCTACCAATTTCACCATCCGGGCCTCGGGTTGAACATCGACGATAACCCAAACGAAACGGGCCCCGGCAACGCAGGTTGGCGGGGCTGGTTTTTTCGGTGGAGGGCGGATCGAGCTTGATCAGAGAGGGAGAGGGTGGAGGCGCGACCCGGAGTCGAACCGGGCTAGACGGATTTGCAATCGGAACTAGCCCAATGAAATCAACGGGTTGGCGAGGCGCTACCCAATCCACACACTCTGCTCCGCTTTCAACCTCGCTTGGGCATCACCGTTGCAAGCCTCGATTATCTCCTACYTCCTCAAGCCCTTTTGCCGGCTCTACACCACTGCCGTCAGCGCCTGAATCGCTCTGCGGGAATCGCGCCCTTGCGCTTCACCTTGACCCAGTCGCTCGAGCGGACACCGGGCTGGTAGACGCYGTCC
>NZ_JBFTPJ010000528.1:0-10303 GCF_056398445.1 Variovorax sp. 01T439_2 | reverse complement strand
CGTCCTTGTCGTGCAGCACCACGCCTTCTTCGGTGCGGTAGAAGCACTGCACCGGGCACACGGCCATGCAGGGCGCGTCGGAGCAGTGCATGCAGGCCACCGAGATCGACTTCTCGCCCGGCACCCCGTCGTTGAGCGTGACCACGCGGCGGCGGTTCACGCCCCAGGGCACCTCGTTCTCGTTCTTGCAGGCCGTGACGCAGCCGTTGCATTCGATGCAGCGTTCCGCGTCGCAGACAAATTTCATTCGTGCCATGGTGCCTCCTTATGCCTTTTCTACGTTGCAGGCCGTGGTCTTGGTCTCTTGCATCATGGTCACGCTGTCATAACCGTAGGTCGTGCCGGTGTTGATGGCCTCGCCGCGCACCACGGGGGCTGCGCCGGCGGGGTAGTAGCCGAGCATGTCGGCGCCCTGCCAATGGCCCGAGAAGTGGAACGGCATGAAGACCGTGTCGGGCCCCACGCGCTCGGTCACCAGGGCCTGCACGTTGAGCTTGGCGCCCGTGGGCGTGTGCACCCAGGCGCGCTCGCCGTTGCGGATGCCCTTCTCGGCCGCGACCTTGGGGTTGATCTCGATGAACATCTCCTGCTGCAGCTCGGCGAGCCAGGGGTTCGAGCGGGTTTCCTCGCCGCCGCCCTCGTATTCGACCAGGCGGCCCGAGGTCATCACGTACGGGAACTTCTCGGCCACCTTGTCGGCGATGTTCTTCTGCTGCACGCTCTTGTAGAGCGTGGGCAGGCGCCAGAACGCCATCTTGTCGTCGTGCGTCGGGTACTTGGCCATGAGGTCGGGCCGGTTGCCGTACAGCGGCTCGCGGTGCTGCGGGATCGCGTCGGGAAAGTTCCAGACCACTGCGCGCGCCTTGGCATTGCCGAAAGGATGGCAGCCGTGGTTCTTCATGAACACGCGGATCATGCCGCCCGAGCTGTCGGTCTTCCAGTTCTTGCCTTCGGCCTTGGGCTTCTCGGCCTCGGTGAGTTCGTCCCACCAGCCCAGCTTCTTGAGCAGCACGTGGTCGAGCTCGGGGTAGCCGGTGGTGATGTCGGCGCCCAGCGAATGCGAGCCGTCCTCGGCCAGCAGGTTCTTGCCGTCGCGCTCCACGCCGAAGTTCGCGCGGAAGTTGCCGCCGCCTTCCATCACATGCTTGGAGGTGTCGTAGAGGTTGGGCGAGCCCGGGTGCTTGAACTCGGGCGTGCCGTARCAGGGCCACGGCAGGCCGAAGTAGTCGCCCGTGAGGTCATAGCCGTTGGCCTTGTCCTTCACGCCGGCCTTGGCCTTGAGCGTGCGCACGTCGAAGGCGCCCATGTTGCGCATGTGCGCCTGCAGCCGCTCGGGGCTCTGGCCGGTGTAGCCGACGGCCCAGCAGGTCTTGTTGATCTCGCGCAGGATGTCGTCGGGCAGGGGCTCGTCCATGCCCTTGACCTTCTGCATCKTGTAGTTCTTGCTGAGTTCCTTGCCAAAGCCCAGGCGGTCGGCGAACTGCTGCATGATCATGTGGTCGCTGCGGCTTTCCCACAGCGGATCGATGACCTTCTCGCGCCACTGGATCGAACGGTTCGACGCCGTGACGGAGCCGCTGGTCTCGAACTGCGTGCACGCGGGCAGCAGGTAGACGGCGCGGTTCTTGTTGAGGTCGTCGGGGTTGCCGGGCATGGCCGCCATGGCGGCGGTGGCCGAGGGATAGGGGTCGACCACCACCAGCAGGTCGAGCTTGTCCATGGCGCGCTTCATCTCGAGGCCGCGCGTCTGCGAGTTGGGCGCATGGCCCCAATAGAACACGCCGCGCAGGTTCGAGTCCTGGTCGATCAGCTCGTTCTTCTCGAGCACGCCGTCGATCCAGCGCGACACGGTGATGCCGGGCTTGGTCATCATCGCGGGCGACGCGAAGCGGCCCTTGATCCATTCGTAGTCGACGCCCCAGGTGGCGGCGAAGTGCTTCCACGAGCCTTCGACGATGCCGTAGTAGCCGGGCAGCGAATCGGGGTTCGGGCCCACGTCGGTGGCGCCCTGCACGTTGTCGTGGCCGCGGAAGATGTTGGTGCCGCCGCCCGACTTGCCCACGTTGCCGAGTGCCAGCTGCAGGATGCACGAGGCCCGCACGATCGCGTTGCCGATGGTGTGCTGCGTCTGGCCCATGCACCACACGACGGTGCCGGGGCGGTTCTCGTTGAGCCAGGTCGCCACCTTGAGCACCTGCGCCTCCTTCACGCCGCAGGCCTCCTCGACCTTGTCGGGCGTCCACTTGGCCAGCACTTCCTCGCGCACCTTGTCCATGCCGAAGACGCGGTCGTTGATGTACTGCTTGTCTTCCCAGCCGTTCTTGAAGATGTGGTGCAGGATGCCGAACAGGAAGGCGATGTCGGAGCCCGAGCGGATGCGCACGTACTCGTCGGCCTTGGCCGCGGTACGCGTGAAGCGCGGGTCGACCACGATCATCTTGCAGCCGTTCTCCTTGGCATGGAGCATGTGCAGCATGCTGACCGGATGGGCCTCCGCGGCGTTGGAGCCGATGTACATCGCCACCTTGGCGTTGCGCATGTCGTTGTACGAATTGGTCATGGCGCCGTAGCCCCATGTGTTCGCAACGCCGGCAACGGTGGTCGAGTGGCAGATGCGCGCCTGGTGGTCGCAGTTGTTGCTGCCCCAGAAGCTCACGAACTTGCGCAGCAGGTAGGACTGCTCGTTGCTGTGCTTGGACGAGCCGATCCAGTAGACCGAATCGGGCCCGCTGGCCTGGCGCAGTTCCTTGAGCTTGGCGGTGATCTCGTCGAGCGCGGTGTCCCAGCTGATGCGCTCGTACTTGCCGTTGACCAGCTTCATCGGATAGCGCAGCCGGTATTCGCCGTGGCCGTGCTCGCGCAGCGCGGCGCCCTTGGCGCAATGCGCGCCGAGGTTGATCGGCGAATCGAACACCGGCTCCTGGCGCACCCAGACGCCGTTCTCGACCACCGCATCGGAGGCGCAGCCGACCGAGCAGTGGGAGCACACGGTGCGCTTGATCTCTACCTTGCCGGCGCCTACCGCCGTGGGCCGTGCTTCGCCGGCCGCCTCGGCCTTGCGCATCAGCGTGAGCTGGCCCGCGGCCAGGCCCACGCCCACGCCGAGCCCGGAGCGCCGCAGGAAGGCACGCCGGTCCATGGTGGGCAGCGCGCCCGAAAGGCCGCGCCGCAGGCTGTGGATGAACGGGGAGGACGACTCGCGCTCCCCTTGCCGCGAGACGCTGTTCGCGGGGGCTGTTTTCTTGGTCAACAACATCTTGGGCGTTCCGCTTCAGGCCGAAGCGGTCTTGTAGTAGCGCTTGACATGTTCGCTCAGCGAATAGCCGCCGCCTTTTTCAGGCGCGGGCTTCGCCGCGGGCGCAACGGCCTCGACGGCCGCGGGGGCCGGCGCGACCTTGGGGAGCACCGAAACCGCGGCAACCGCGGCACCGGCGCCGGCGGCACCTAGAAAGAAACCTCGACGCGAGGCCGGCTTGTTGCCGACCGCTTGGCTGTCCTGCATGTGATCTCCAGGAGTGGCTGGGGGCAAAACCAGATATGAACTGATTTGCATACATCTGGATACTAGTCGAGACCCTTATTCCCGACTATCAAGCTCTTCCTTTGAAAAAGGTTAACCGAGCATGTCGAAGCCCTGGACCTCGACCTCGGCGAAGGCCCGGGTGAAGCCGGCCAGCGACGCATAGAAATGCGCCTTCGGATGTTGGGCCACTGCGTCGCAGAGCGCCGGCAGCCACGGCTGCAGATGGGTGGCGAAAAAAGCCTGTTTCGTTGAGAAAGCCGCTCAGGTAGTGCGAGCCGAACAGGTAGATCTCGGGCTTGCCCATGCCGCCGAAGAGCGCGTCGTACTCGGCATGCACCGCGGCCGCGTCGGTGCCGCGCGCTGCGCCGACCAGCTGGCGCCACGGCTCCTCGAGGAAGGCGCCGGCCGCGGGCGCCTCGGTGGGCGCCACGCCGAAGGCGCCGAGCAGCTCGGCATCGGGCGCCGCATACCAGAGGCGCGCGAGCAGGCCGTAGACCTCGGCGCGCGCAATTTCCTCGTCGAGGGCGGAGGTCATCGGAGGAAACTGGCTCATAGCTGCGTGATCTTCATTTCGTTCTGCGCGCTGTACAGGTCGATCACCCGGCAGTCGCTGCACATCTTGAGCCGCTCGAGTGCCTCGCCCTGGAACATGGCGTGGCCCGCGAGCTTGCCGAGCATCGCCTCGATCGCTTTCTGCGTGCCGAAGGGCTTGCTGCAGCGGATGCAGGCCCAGGGCTTGGCCTCGTTGAGCAGCACGGGCTGCTTGCGCTCGGGCGCGGCCAGCAGGCGCGGCACCAGCGCAATCGCGTTCTCGGGGCAGGTGGTTGCGCACAGCCCGCACTGCACGCAGTTCTTCTCGATGAAGCGCAGCTGCGGCGCATTCTGGTTGTCCTGCAGCGCGCTCGCAGGGCAGGCGCTCACGCAGGCCAGGCACAGCGTGCAGCTGTCCTTGTTGRCCGTGACCGCGCCAAAGGGAGAACCGGCGGGCAGCGCAATTTCAAGCGCTGCGGCGGCGGCATCGGCAGGCGGCGCCGACAACGCGGGCGCCTGTTCCATCAGGTGGTCGAGCGTCATCTCGAGCGTGCCGCGCTTCTCGGCGCCCACGGCAAAGCGCGCCGCGGTGGCGGGCACGCGCTGGCGCGTGGCGCGCAGGCCAGCCAGGGCCGCATCGAGCGCGGCCGGCGTGCCGGCCTCGACCAGGTGGAAATGCGTGCCGGTGTAGCCCAGCCCCGTGAGCAGTGCCTGCGCGACGGCCATCTGCTTTCTCAGCGCATCGAGGTACTGCGGCGCTTCCTGGCCGGTGGCGAGCACGGCCACCTGCGAGGCACCGAAGGCAATGGCGCTGAGCCACAGGTCGATGCCGGTGCTCGCGACGTGCATCAACGCCACCGGCAGCACATGCGCGGGCACGCCGCCGAGGCCGTCGCGCTTGCCGCGGCCCAGCTGGGCCGCGCGGCCGAGCTGTTCGACGAGCGCCTGCCCGCCCTCTTCGCTGTGCAGCAGCACCGTGGCGTCGCGGCCGCCGGCGCCAAGGTAGGTGGCCAGCAGCGTGCGCAGCTTGCGGCCCTGGTCGGGCGTGCGCGGGTAGGTGTAGCCCAGCGCGCCGGTCGGGCACACGGTGGTGCAGGCGCCGCAGCCCAYGCACAGCTGCGGATTGACGACGATGCGCTGGCGCTCCTTGTCGCTCGAGATGGCGTGCGCCGAACAAACCTCGACGCAGGCGTTGCAGCCCACCACCTCGTTGCGGCTGTGGGCGCAGAGCTTCTGCTTGTAGTCGAAGAACTTCGGCTTCTCGAATTCACCCACCAGTTCGCGCAGGCGCAGCACGGTCGAAAGGCCCTCCGCATGCGCGAGCCCGCCCGCCAGGTGGAAGTAGCCTTGCGGCGGCGCATGCCAGTCGATCAGCGCGTTCGCGCCCAGGTCGAGCACCAGGTCGAACTCGGCATCGAGCGCCTCGGGCGCGCGGCCGAAGTGGATCGCACCGGCCACGCTGCAGGCTTTTTCGCAGTCGCGGTGCGAAGTGCACCTGGCCAGGTCGATCTGGTAGTCGAGCCCGATCGCCTGCTCGGGGCAGGCGCCAAGGCAGGCATTGCAGCGCGTGCACAGGTCCAGGTCGATGGGGTTGTCGCGCGTCCACTTCAACGAGAAAGCGCCGAGCCAGCCGGTGAGCGATGCGATGCGCCCGGCCATCACGGGCCAGCGGCGTTCCTGCGCGCCGCCGGCCGCGCCCGGGCCGGTGGAGAAGATCGAGACCTGCAGCGAATCGGCGACCAGCGCCGCGGCCTTCTCGGCCACGTCGAGCGGGCCGACGATCAGGAGCCGGCCCTGGCTTGCGTAGCTCACGGTCGAGACCGGATCGGGCTCGGGCAGATGGGCCACGGCCAGCAGCGCGGCGATCTTGGGGCTTGCGCTCTTGGCGTCGCGGCTCCAGCCGCCGGTTTCGCGGATGTTCACGAAGCGGATCGGCGAAGTTGCGCCCTCGGTCTGTTCGGCCAGCTCGGTGAACAGCCGGCGCTCCTGCGTGCAGGCCACCACCACCTCGTCGCCCGAGCGGATGGCGCGCTGGAAGGCCGGCGCCTCGCGGCGGCACAGCGTGGAATGAAGGGGCAGCGGCTCAGCCAGCGCCGCGCCGACGGCGGCGCGGCGGCTTGCGGGGTTTCCGCGGGTACTGCAGGTGCCTGTTGCACCTCGGCTTCTTCCTCGTGCTCGAACAGCCTGAGGAACTTGGCGCTGGCCATCTGGCGCAGCACGCTGTCGGGGATGGGCGTCGACCGGGAGTAGTCGTCGATGTAGGTGTCCATGCCGTCCATCACATTGAACTGCGGGTCGGCAAAGAGCTTTTTGAAAGCGGTGTTCTTGACCTCGGGCGCGACGTTCCTGGCCACGAAGGGCCGGAAGTCGGACTCGGGCGTGAGCGCCTGTGCGTCGGCGAGCGTGGGCGGGGGGATTTCCGCTTGCGCTTCGGAGGACGGGCCGGCTTCCGGGCCAGCCGCCGCGGGCAGGGGCGCTGCCGCATCGATGCGCGCGGCGGCCGCCTCCTGCACCTCTTGCGCGGCGGGAGGCGGCAACACCTCGTCGCGCGCCTCCTGCTTGCGCCGCGACCAGCGGCCGAAGAAATTCTCAGACATCGCCCGCTCCGCGTCCGCGTTTCTTCTCGGTCGACACGCTGGCCGCATTGCCGAAGCGGTCGACCAGCGGGCGGAAACTCTCGGGCCGCTTGCGGCGCTTGGGCTCGATCACGTAATGCGCCTGCACGAAGCCGCGCATCCACTCGATCACCTCCTCGGGCGCGGGCACCTGCTCCACCGTTTCCTGCGCGTCGAGCCAGCGGCCAGCCTCGTTGTAGCTCAGGCTCACCACCACCGGCCGCGCGATCGGCTCGTCGGCAATGGTGGACTCTTCCTCCATGCGCCACAGCACGAACCAGCAGGGCGCGGGCGTGGTGGCATTCAGGTGGTAGCCCTCCACGTCGTCGCGGAACAGCTCGGTCTTGAAGCCGGGGTGCAGCCAGCGCTGCGCGCTCTCGTTCGCCTCGAGCAGGCGCGGCTCGGTGCCGAAGCCGGGCTGGTCGGGGCCGACGCTTTCGAGAATCCAGCGCCAGGACTGCCAACGGCTCTCGACGCGCTCGCGGCGCATCACGACGGCAACATCGATGGAAGGATTCATGCGGCGATCGTAGCGCCGCCGCATGCCGCCTTCGCGCCGAGGGTCATCCGCGGCCGGTTGCGTCCTGCAGCAGCAGGCCGCGCAGCTTGCGATGCAGCGGCGAAGCCTCGGCGGCCGGCACGCCGCCCGCCTCGCGCAGCGCGAAATCGCGGCTTTGCGCGTTGTGCAGGTCGATCTCGCGCACCACCTGGCCGTCGCTGTAGACGAAGGCCACGTCGGCCAGCGCCAGCACGTCCTCGATGTCGTGCGTGATCATCAGCACCGGAATGCCCCACTGGCGGCGCACCTGCGCGAGTTCCTGGCGCAGTTCGCTGCGCAGCATGGGGTTGAGCGCGGCAAAGGGCTCGTCGAGCAGCAGCACCTGCGGCTGGCAGGCCAGCGCGCGCGCCAGCGCCACGCGCTGCTGCTGGCCGCCCGAGAGCTTCTGCGGCCGGCTGTCGGCCAGCGCCGCCAGGCCGAAGCCTTCGAGCAGCGCCTGCACCCGCTCGGCCTCGCGCGGCGGCAGCCGGCGCCGGTGCCAGGCGGTCAGGCCGAAGGCCACGTTCTCGCGCACCGACAGGTGCGGGAACAGCGCGTAGTTCTGGAACAGGTAGCCGATGCGCCGCGCCGGCGCCGGCACGTCGATGCCGCGGGCCGAGTCGTAGAGCGTGCGGCCGTCCAGCCGCACATGGCCCGCGGACGGATGCAGCAGCCCCGCGATGGCCTGCAGCGTGAGCGTCTTGCCCGCGCCCGAGGGGCCGTAGAGCGCGGCAAAAGGCACGTCGGTCGCGAAGCGCGCCGCCAGGTCGAAGCGCCGGGCGCCATCGGTGACGGTGAGCTTCAGGTCAACGTCGATCATGGCTTGCCGAAGCCGTGGCGCGCGAGCACCTCGCGCGCCGGGTCGCTGGAAAGAAACGCCACGAAATCGCCGGCCAGCGCCTTCTGGCGGCTGTCGGCCACCACCGCGACCGGGTAGCTCACCGGCGTGGCGGTGGTTGGCGCGAAGGCGACCCGGACCTTCTCGCTCATCACGGCCGCATCGGTGCGGTAGACGAAACCGGCCTCGACCTCGCCGCGGGCCACGTAGTCGAGCACCTGGCGCACGCTGTCGGCCTGCACGAACTTCGGCTCGAGCACGCTCCAGAGCCCCGCGCCTTCCAGCACCTGCCGCGTGTAGCGGCCGACCGGCACGGTGGCGGTCTTGCCCACGGCAATTTTCCGGACGCCCGCGCCGGCCAGGTCCTGCAGCGACTGGACGCCGACCGCGTTCCTGGCCGGTTCGATCAGCACCAGGGCGTTGCTTGCGAAGTTGCGGCGCGTGGCCTCATCGATGAGCTTCTGCTCGGCGGCACGGCCCATCGTCTCCTGGTCGGCGCTTGCGAACACGTCGACCGGCGCGCCCTGCCCGATCTGCTGCAGCAGCACGCCCGAGGCCGCGAAATTGAAGCGCACCGTGGCGCCCGGCTTCGCGGCCTCGAACTTCGGCCCCAGTTCCTTGAAAGCGTCCGTCAGGCTGGCGGCCGCGGACACGGTGATCTGCTGGGCCGCCGCAGCGAGCGGCAGCGCCATCGCCAGGACAAGAAGCAGGAGGTGGAACGCGCGCATGGTTGGTTTCCAGATTGGGGGTAAGGCGCTCAGCGCAGCGAGAAAAAGCGGTTCGACAGCACCAGCACGGTGACCGACAGCAGCGAAGTCACCACCACCAGCAGCAGCGCGAGCTCGTCATGCCCGGCCTGCACCGCGTCGTAGATGGCCATCGACAGGGTCTGGGTCTGCTGCGGAATGGAGCCCGCCACCATCAGCGAGGCGCCGAATTCGCCCATGGCGCGCGCAAATGCGAGCAGCGTGCCGGCCAGGATGCCGGGCCAGGCCAGCGGCAGCGTCACGCGCAGGAACACCGAGAACGGCGACTGGCGCAGCGTGCTGGCGGCGGCTTCGAGCGAGCGGTCCACGCCCGCAAAGGCGGCGCTGGCCGACTTCAGCACCAGCGGCAGCGCCACCACGGCAGAGGCGACGACGGCGCCATGCCAGCTGAAGATGATGCTGTAGTCGAAATGCTCGCGCAGCCAGCTGCCGAGCGGGCTGTGGCGCCCGGCCGCCACCAGGATGGCGTAGCCGATGACCGTGGGCGGCAGCACCAGCGGCAGCATGAACACCGCCTCGAGCACCGTGCGGCCCGGAAAGCGCTTGCGCGCGAACACCCAGCCCAGCGCCACGCCGGCCACGAGCGCCAGCAGGGTCGCGACCGCAGCCACCTTGAGCGACAGCACCAGCGGAAACCAGTCGGCCGAGGCGATGAGGGAGTTCGTCGTATTCATGAAGATACAACGCAATTGTTGCACGAACAGGCGCTTCCCCCTGAAGAGGCATGCGTGGCGGGTGCGGGAGGATGGCGCCGATATCCCTTCGGATACAGCGCGGGGAACAGAGCTCAGGGTGCGAGCAGGCGCGTCAGCGCGCGCACGTCGGCCGCCGTGGCCAGGCGTGCGGCGTTCTCGATGGCGCGGTAGTGCTTGACGATTTCCTCGCCCACGGGCGTGAGCGCGGTGCCGCCGCCGCGCGAGCCGCCGGCCGCGGTGTTCACGGCCGGGGAGCTCAGGGCGTTGTTCATCTCATCGATCAGCATCCAGGCGCGCCGGTACGACATGCCCAGCTGGCGCGCCGCGGCAGAGATCGAGCCGGTTTCCGCCACCGCCTCCAGCACGGCGACCTTGCCGGGGCCGAAGGCGATGCTGTCGTCCCTGTAGATGCGCAGGCGGAACTGGACTCTGGTTTTCATGCCGGTGGTGATGCGAAGGAACGGTGCGGGAGGAGCTTGGCGCCAAGGTTAAACCATGACCCCCTGCCCTCGCCGCCCCGCCCTCAGTCCACCGCCGCGAGCACGCCGGAGCCGGTGCCGTAGCCGGCCGCCGCCATCGGCTGGCCGCCGCGCGCAATGCGCACCGCGCAGTACTTGAACTCCGGGATCTTGCCCATGGGATCGAGCGCGGCATTGGTCATCAGGTTGGCCGCCGCCTCGTAGTAGGCGAAGGGAACGAACACCGCGCCGCTGGGCGTGCCGTCGTCGCGCCGCACGTGGATGGCCACCTCGCCGCGGCGCGACTGCACGGTGATCACGTCGCCGGCCTCCAGGCC
>NZ_JBFTPJ010000527.1:0-4151 GCF_056398445.1 Variovorax sp. 01T439_2 | reverse complement strand
GCTGGCGGTGGCGCTCGCCCTGGTGGCCGCGGTGTCGATGAACCGGCAGCTCGCGCCGCTGATGCGCAACAACGTCCACCTGCGCTACATGATGAACCCGGTTGCAAGCCTCTATTCGGCCGGCTCGGTGGTCATCAAGCCGATGTTCAAGCGCAGCCGCAAGCTGATTCCCATCACGGCCGGAACGGCGCTGGGCGCGAGCTACGCGGGCCAGGCGCGGCCGCCGATGTTCGTGCTGGTGGTGGGCGAAACGGCGCGGGCCGACCACTTCGGCCTCAACGGCTATGCGCGCAACACCACGCCCGAGCTGGCGGCGCGCGGCGTGCTGAGCTATCGCGATGTGCATTCGTGCGGCACCAACACGCTGGCTTCGGTGCCGTGCATGTTCTCGCCGCTGGGCAAGCAGGGCTACGAATCGCGCAGCGACGACTATGAAAACCTGGTCGACGTGCTGCAGGCCGCCGGGCTGGCGGTGCTGTGGCTCGACAACCAGGCCGGCTGCAAGGACGTGTGCACGCGCATTCCCAACGCCTCCGCCTTCGACAGCCTCACGCCCGCACAGAAGAGCGCGCTGTGCGACGGCGAGGAATGCCTGGACGACGTCATGCTCAAGGGGCTGGACGAGCGCATTGCCGCGCTGCCCGCCGAGCGCCGCGCCAAGGGCGTGGTGCTGGTCATGCACCAGATGGGCAGCCACGGGCCGGCCTACTACAAGCGCTCCGCGCCGGAGATCAAGCGCTTCCTGCCCGAGTGCAAGACCAATGCGCTGGCCGAATGCGGCCATGCGGAGCTGCAGAACGTCTACGACAACTCGATTGCGCAGACCGATCATTTCCTGGGCCAGACCATCGACTGGCTCAAGGCGCAGTCCGGCCAGTACGACCCGGCCCTGCTCTACGTGAGCGACCATGGCGAATCGCTCGGCGAATACGGCCTGTTCCTGCATGGCGTGCCCTACAGCTTCGCACCCGAGGCGCAGAAGCACGTGCCCATGGTCACCTGGTTCAGCCCCGGCATGAACGAGCGCCGCAAGCTGTCGCGCTCGTGCATGGAAGCGGGGCTCGATGCGCCGCTCACGCACGACAACCTCTACCACACGGTGCTGGGGCTGATGGACGTGAGCAATCCCACCTACAAGCCCGGCCTGGACGCGCTCGCATCCTGCCGAGGCAAGGCCTGAGGCGCTGGGCTATTTATTTCTTCTCGCGCGGCAGCCGCCCCATCAGGAAGAACTCGGTGTTCGGCTGCATGCCGCTGAAGCTCGCGAGGCGGTTGCTCAGGCCGAAGAAGGCGGTGATGGAGGCGATGTCCCAGATGTCCTCGTCGTCGAAGCCGTGGGCATGCAGCGCGGCGAAGTCCGCGTCCTCGACTTCGTGCGAGCGTTCGCAGACCTTCATCGCAAAGTCGAGCATGGCGCGCTGGCGCGGCGTGATGTCGGCCTTGCGGTAATTCACCGCCACCTGGTCGGCCACCAGCGGCTTCTTCTCGTAGATGCGCAGCAGCGCGCCGTGCGCCACCACGCAGTAGAGGCAGCGGTTGGCCGCGCTGGTGGTGGTGACGATCATCTCGCGGTCGCCCTTGGTGAGCGAGCCTTCCTCCTTCAGCATCAGCGCGTCGTGGTAGGCGAAGAAGGCGCGCCACTCGGCCGGGCGGCGCGCCAGCGCGAGGAACACATTGGGCACGAAGCCGGCTTTTTCCTGCACCGCGAGGATGGCGGTGCGGATGTCTTCCGGCAGGTCTTTGAGCTCGGCGAGGGGGTAGCGGTCGGCCATGTTCTGTCTCCTGGGTGGCAATGCCAGGATCATAGGCAACTGCCCGCCGCCGGGCTCGCGCCTACTTCAATGCCTTGCCTTGGGCTGCGCCGAGAGGCGTGTGCAGCTGCGAAGCCACCCACTGGCCGATGTTGTCGTCGCGGCCCTGCAGCAGGTAGCGCGTGTCGGGCTTGCCGTAGTTCTGCACCGCCATGGCAGAGAACTTGCCGATGTCGGTCTTGGGGTCGCGCAGGCGGTTCACGATCAGCACCTTCTTCGTGTCGGCAAAGTCGGCCATCATGTTCTGGTCGCCCTCGCTGTCGCCCGCAATGAAGCTCGGGCCGTAGCCGTACTTGCTGACCAGGAAGCGCTGGATGTTCTTCGTCTTGCCGGGGCCCTGCGTCTGGTCGTAGCCGCGCCGGTACTCGGGCTGGATCACGCCGTTGGCGTCGCGCTCCAGCTCCATCGCCAGCACGCGCTCGGGCGGGTTGTTGTAGCCGAAGGCGGGGTTCGACGAAATCTCCTTGATCACGTCGACGAAGGAGGCCGAGCACACCCACACGTCGAAGCCCGCGTTGCGGAAGGCGGCGTACAGCTCCTGCATCTCGGGCTGCAGCCGCAGGCCGTTCTTCCAGCTGACCGAGACCACGCCCGCCTGGCCCGGCAGCGCGGCCGGCGAGGTCCATTTCACCTTGGCCACGGGTTCCTTCAGCTGCCAGGCCACCGTGGCGGCCGTGAGCTTGCGCACCTGCGCTTCGGTCATGCCGACGAAGAGGTAGGTCACCCAGGGGTAGGCGGTGTCGTGGTCGAAGGTGTCGCCGATGGCCTCGTACAGGTAGCGTACCTTGGTGGTGAAGGCGACGTAGTGCGGGCTCAGCTTCACCGCGGCCAGCGGCTGGCTGCCCTTGAGGCCGCTGTAGTTCTGGTAGAGCCAGGTGTAGCTGGCCACGATGTCGGGCACCACGCGGTCGATGCTGACCGGCTGGCCGGCCGCATTGTTGAAGGCCGGCAGGAAGTCCTTCTTCGGGATGTTCTTGCGCAGCGCCACTTCGAGCTGCGCGGGCGTGGCGCCGAACACCAGGTTCTCGAGCTGGTAGATCAGCGAGGCTTCCTCGATGTCCAGGAACACGCTGGTGTTGTCCCAGTCGAAGACCACGTAGGGCGGCCGGGCGGCGCTGTAGCCCGGGCTCGACTTGCCGAGGCTGGCGATCAGGCCTTCGATCTGTGCCCGGTTGAAGGCGTCCCAGTGGGCGGGCGAAAGCGTGGTGGACGCAGAGGGGGCCAGGCTCGCGCAGCCCGTGGCGGCGAGTGCGGCGGCGAGCGGCGTGAGAAGAATCAGGCGGCGTTGCATGGAGTTCCTGTTGTTGTGCGGCGTTGATGGAAGGCCGAGCGTAGAGAACGCTCGTGACACTTCGACAAAGGCCTACGCATCAGCCATGCCAGCCGGGGGCCGGTTCACAGGCCCTGGGCACGGATGCGGTCGTACTGCTGTTCGATGAAGGCCGCCACGCGGCGCACGAGCTCGCGGTTGCCGCCGGACGCTTCGACGCTGGCCGCGGCCTGCACCGAAACGGTCTCTTCGGTCCGGCGGATGATGCGGTCCGCCTCTGCCGCCGACAGGCCGAAGTGGGGCGCCGCGGCACGCGCCAGCGCAAGGCTCGATGCATGCTGCCCCGGCAGGATGGCAAGCTCCTGGTAGCCCGTATGGCCGCCCAGCTGCATGACAAGATCGAAGGCAGGCGCCAGGCGCCAGAGGCCGTCGCCCTGCCGCAGGGCGCCATGGTTCTTGACGTGGTCGTCGCTGTTGCCCACGGCCAGGTTGAATACCAGGCGGCGAAACAGCTCGGTCAGGTCTTCTTGCGGCCGCGCCGATATGCGCCGCAGCAGCTGCGCGAGTTCGACATAGCTGCCGCGGCTGGATTCATAAGGCACGTCGAGCAGTGCCGAGGCCGACAGGTAGTGATGGCGCTGCTCGTCGTTCACGGGGCCGGTGCGATCGAAGCGCTCCACCAGCAAGGCGTGGCCGAACGCCAGGGGCTGCAGCAGGAAGGCGGGCACGCGGATGCCGCAGGCGCTGGCCAGCCAGAGTGTGGCGGCCTCGATCACCTCCACGTCGTGGTCGTCGCCGCGCGAGGAAAACTTGGCGATGTAGCGCCGTCCTTCATACGCAAAGGCCGCCTTGGGGCGCGCGCCGCCCAGGCTGCCGCCGCGCAGCAGCAGGTGCATGTCGGGCCCGATCTCCATGCCTTCCTCGACACGGCGCGAGGCTTCGGCAAGCTCCTCCAGCGACCAGAGCATGGAGGGCGGTTCTTCGCTCTGGATGGGCAATGCCTCGGCGAACACCATCGCGCCGATGCGGTCCTCGTTGGTCAGCAGCAGCGCGTCGATGTCCGACAGGGG
>NZ_JBFTPJ010000526.1:0-4158 GCF_056398445.1 Variovorax sp. 01T439_2 | reverse complement strand
GCGAAGATCAAGGCAATGATCAGGTACTGCGGCGCCTGCGCAGCCGCCGGATCGATGAACTGCGGCAGGAGCGCCGAGCAGAAGATGTAGCCCTTGGGATTGGTCACCGCCACCAGGAAGGACTTGAAGAAGATGCGCCGGCTCTCGCCCGCCGTCACCGTGGCGGCGGCGTCCGCATCCGGCAGCTTGAAGCCGCCCTTGGAGCGCAGCATGCGCAGCCCGAGCCAGGCCAGGTAGGCGGCGCCCACCCACTTGAGCATCGAGAACCAGAACTCCGACGCCGCGAGCAGCGCACCCAGGCCAAGCGCGACGGCGCCCACCAGCACGAAGTCCGACAGCACCGCGCCGAGCATGCCCGGCAGCGCCCGGCGCACGCCGTGGCGGGAGCCGTTGCTCAGCGCCAGCAGCACCGTGGGGCCGGGCGTGGCAATGGCGGTGAAGGCGACCAGGGTGAACAGCAGGGCGGTGGCGAGCGTCATGGCGGCGGGCGTCCTTCTTCCAGCTTCAGATTTTCTTGACCAGCACCTGGCTCTTGCGGTCCCAGTTGTATTTGCGCTTGCGGGCTTCGGGCAGCCAGTCGGGGTTGACCTGCTGGAAGCCGCGCTTGAGGAACCAGTGCATGGTGCGCGTGGTGAGCACGAAGATGCTTTCCAGGCCCATGGCCTTGGCGCGGTGCTCGATGCGCTTGAGGATGCGTTCGCCGTCGCCCTGCGACTGCGACTGGGGCGAGACGGTCAGCGCGGCCATCTCGGCGGTCTTGGCCTCGGGGTAGGGGTAGAGCGCCGCGCAGCCGAAGATCACGCCGTCGTGTTCGATGACCGTGTAGTGGCCCACGTCGCGCTCGATCTCGGTGCGGTCGCGCTTGACCAGCGTGCCGTCGCGCTCGAAGGGCTCGATCAGCTGCAGGATGCCGCCGATGTCGTCGACCGTGGCTTCGCGCAGGCTCTCGAGCTTCTCGTCGATCACCATGGTGCCGACGCCGTCGTGCACGTACACCTCGAGCAGCAGCGCGCCGTCCAGCGCAAAGGGCAGGATGTGGTTGCGCTCCACGCCGCCCTTGCAGGCCTTCACGCAGTGCTGCAGGTAGAAGGCGGTGTCGGTGGGCTTTTGCGGCGGCGGCAGCGAGGCCAGCAGCTTCTCGGCGGCGGCGAGCGGCAGCTCGGTGTCGATGGGGTTGTCTTCGCTCTCGGGCAATTCGCTGTCGATGCGGATGCCAGGGATCTCGGTCAGGAAGATCAGCTTGTCGGCCTGGATCGAGATGGCCACGCTGGTGGCGACTTCTTCCATCGTCAGGTTGAAGGCCTCGCCCGTGGGCGAGAAGCCGAAGGGCGACATCAGCACCATGGCGCCGAAGTCGAGCGTGCGGCGGATGCCCACGGCGTCGACCTTGCGCACCAGGCCCGAATGCTTGAAGTCCACGCCGTCGACCACCCCGACGGGGCGCGCGGTGATGAAGTTGCCCGAGATCACGCGCACCGTCGATCCGGCCATCGGCGTGTTCGGCAGGCCCTGGCTGAAGGCGGCCTCGATCTCGTAGCGCAGCTGGCCGGCGGCTTCCTGCGCCGAATCCAGCGCCACCTCGTCGGTGATGCGGATGCCGTGCGAGTAGCGCGCCTCGTGCCCCTTGGCCGCGAGCTGCTCGTTGACCTGCGGGCGGAAGCCGTGCACCAGCACGATCTTGACGCCCATGCTCTGGATCAGCGCCAGGTCCTGTGCAATGTTCTGCAGCTTGCCCGCCGCGATCGCCTCGCCTGCCAGCGCGACCACGAAGGTCTTGCCGCGGTGCGTGTGGATGTAGGGCGCGACCGAGCGGAACCAGGGCACGAAGGTGAAGTTGAAAACGGTGGACATGGAGCGTGATTGTGCATTCTTGGAGGGCGGTTCGCGCGGGGCGGCCTATCGCCCGCAGCGCCCGGGCGGCGCCGCAAGGCGTGCAACAGCCTCGGCGCGCGCCGATAATGTGCGGTTTGCCTGCCGCGCCTTCCCGAACAGTTTTTTCCCTTGACGACCACGACACCTTCCGCCCCCTTGCGCATCGACTTTCCCGAATCGCTTCCGGTCTCCGGCCGGCGCGATGAAATCATGGCCGCCATCGCGGCGCACCAGGTGGTGATCGTCTGCGGCGAAACGGGCTCGGGCAAGACCACCCAGTTGCCGAAGATCGCGCTGGCGCTCGGCCGCGGCAAGCTCAATGCGCCGCCGGGCCAGGGCCGGCTCATCGGCCACACGCAGCCGCGGCGCATTGCCGCCAGCTCGGTGGCCAAGCGCATCGCCGAAGAGCTGAAGACGCCGCTGGGCGACGTGGTCGGCTTCAAGGTGCGCTTCCAGGACCGGCTGAGCCGCGACGCGTCGGTCAAGCTCATGACCGACGGCATCCTGCTGGCCGAGACGCAGACCGATCCGCTGCTCAAGGCCTACGACACGCTGATCATCGACGAGGCGCACGAGCGCTCGCTCAACATCGACTTCCTGCTCGGCTACCTGCGCGAGATCCTTCCGCGCCGGCCCGACCTGAAGGTGATCGTGACCTCGGCCACCATCGACGCCGAACGCTTCGCGCAGCATTTCGCCTCGGCAAAAGGCCCGGCGCCGACGATCATGGTGTCCGGGCGCACCTTCCCGGTCGAGCAGCGCTACCGGCCCTTCGAGGAGTCGCGCGAGCACGACCTGAACGACGCCATTGCCGACGGCGTCGACGAGCTCTGGCGCGATCCGCACAACGCCGGCGACATCCTGGTCTTCCTGCCCGGCGAGCGCGAGATCCGCGAGGCCGCCGACCACCTGCGCCGCCACCTGAGCCACCAGCCGCTGCTGCGCAACGCCGAGGTGCTGCCGCTGTTCGCGCGGCTGTCGGGCCCCGAGCAGGACCGCATCTTCGACAGCCATTCGGGCCGGCGCATCGTGCTGGCCACCAACGTGGCGGAAACCTCGCTCACCGTGCCGGGAATCCGCTACGTGATCGACACCGGCACGGCGCGCGTGAAGCGCTACAGCTTCCGCAGCAAGGTCGAGCAGCTGCTGGTCGAGCCGATCAGCCAGGCAGCGGCCAACCAGCGCGCCGGCCGCTGCGGCCGCGTGGCCAACGGCATCTGCATCCGGCTCTACGACGAGAAGGATTTCGAAGGCCGGCCGCGCTTCACCGACCCGGAAATCCTGCGCTCGTCTCTCGCGGGCGTGATCCTGCGCATGAAGTCGCTGCGGCTGGGCGACGTGGCGCGCTTTCCGTTTCTCGAGGCGCCCTCGCCGCGCGCGATTGCCGACGGCTACCAGCTGCTCAACGAGCTCGGCGCGGTCGACGACGCCAACGAACTCACGGCCACGGGCGCCGAGCTCGCCAGGCTGCCGCTCGATCCGCGCGTGGGCCGGATGATTCTTGAAGCCCGCACGCGCGGCGCGCTCGAAGAGGTGCTGGTCATCGCGTCGGCGCTCAGCGTGCAGGACGTGCGCGACCGGCCGATGGACGCGCAGCAGCAGGCCGACCAGGCGCATTCCAAGTTCGACGACGAGAAGAGCGAGTTCAGCGGCTACCTGCGGCTGTGGAAATGGATCGCCGATGCGCGCGGCGGCCATGGAGACACCCACAAGCTCAGCAACAGGCAGTACGAGCAGCTGCTGCGCCAGAACTTCATCAACATCCGCCGCGTGCGCGAATGGCGCGACATCCATTCGCAGCTGCTCACGGTGGTCACCGAGCACAAGTGGCGCATCAACGCCGAGCCGGCCGGCTACGAGCCGCTGCACCTGTCGATGCTCGCGGGCCTGCTTGGCAACGTCGGCTGGAAGCTGGAAGACGACGAGGCCTACCTGGGTGCGCGCGGCATCAAGTTCTACAAGCATCCGGGCGCGCACCTGAAGAAGAAGCCCGGCCGCTGGATCGTCGCGGCCGAGCTGGTCGAGACCACGCGGCTCTTCGGCCGCGGCATTGCCAACATCGAGCCGCAGTGGCTCGAACAGGTGGCCGGCCACCTGCTGAAGAAGCAGCTGCTCGATCCGCATTGGGAGAAGAAGGGCGCGCAGGTTTCGGCGCTGGAGCGCGCAACGCTCTACGGCCTCGTGGTGTACAGCGGGCGCCGCGTCGACTTCACGAAGGTGGACCCGGTGGCGGCGCGCGAGATCTTCATCCGCGAAGCGCTGGTCGGCGGGCAGTGGGAGAGCAAG
>NZ_JBFTPJ010000525.1:0-5795 GCF_056398445.1 Variovorax sp. 01T439_2 | reverse complement strand
CATCAAGCACCCGCAGGTGTTGAAGAGCGAGAAGCCAGCGCCGCACGAACTCAGCGACCAGGACATTCAGTGGACTCGCATCGTGGAGCTGGACTTGGTACCTCACCCAGATCAGCCGCGACCTGAGATCACCGAGATGGACTACCGCATGGAAGATGGCGCGCTACGGCTAAAGCTGCGTGCARCTACCGCCGGATACATCTTGCGCAAATGGAGCGTGGACTGCTCGCCCGACCATAGCCTTCGTGGCCATGAATACCGCCTATGGCTGAAGGACCACCTAGCCATCTACGGAGTGAAGAACGCCGTCTTGGCGCCTGGCTACCGCTCACCCGACCAACAACGGATCGACGCCGATGCCGACTGAATACCAGGACTGACCCAACGTGATCGTCGAGAACAAACACAACAGCAAGCTGGAACGACTCGGGTTCAGTTTCGAGCGCGGTGGCGTCCATACCGCCCGGACGATGATGCTCGCCGAGCTGCGCGCCCTGCTGTCCTTTGTTGATGCAGCTGACGCGGCCAAGGCCGACTATCTTGAAGCCATCCAGACCGCCAATTGCCTGGGCAAACGATCAGGCAGGACGCGGGCGCTGACCTTCCGGCACCTGGCCGATCTCTATGCGCTTGACCCCAGCTTGTTGGTGTTCCGCGCTCTGCGTTTCTTCTGGCAGCGCGACGTGGACGAGCAGCCGGTGTTGGCAGCACTGTGCGCCTACTCTCGCGACCCGATTCTTCGGGCCACAGCGCCCTTTGTCCTGGGATTCCAGGAAGGGGCCACTGTCACCCGTGAGGCGATGGAACAGTTCCTCGATGCGCAAGAGCCGGGACGCTTCAGCAAAGCCACGCTCAAGTCCACCGCGCAGAACATCAACTCGTCCTGGACCCAGTCGGGCCATCTCGCTGGCCGCGTCCGCAAGGTACGCGCCCGCGTCGTGGCGACGCCAGGCGCAGCGTCGTTGGCCCTTCTTCTAGGGTACGTCAGCGGTCTGCGGGGGGAATCGCTCTTCAAGAGCGACTACACCCGGATGCTCGACTGCTCCTTTGAAAGGACGCTCGAGTTGGCCGAGGACGCATCGCGCCGTGGCTGGATCTCGCTCAAGCGCGTCGGCCAGGTGATCGAGGTGCTCTTTCCGAACCTGATCACCGCGCAGGAAATGGTGTGGCTCCGTGAGCAGAATTAAGCGATTGATCCAGTCGTACAGCAAGTACGTGGCTGTGCCATGGCGCGATGACGCCGCGGCCGCTCAGCGCGTCATTTTCTGCGTGTATCACGAGACGGAAGAGCTACGCCTTCGGGCCAAAGTCGACGAGTTCGAGATCGCCACCCGCGCGGCGGGTCATGACTGGGCCCTTTTCGACCTGACGGACTCGTTCCCGAACTGGCTGGCGTCCCAACGGTACGCCAAGAGCTACTTCCAAAAGCCCAACCTGCTGTCCACGCTGCTGCCCAAGTACCTCAGCCACATCGAAGCCGAGTTCGAGGCCTTCCTGCAAGACAAGAACGTCGGTGAAGAGTTTGTCGTGGCGCTCCAAGGCGTGGGCACTCTGTTCGGCTTCCTGAAGGTCAAGGAAGTCGTGGACAAGCTCGCTCCCAAGGTGAAGGGCCGACTGCTGGTGTTCTTCCCCGGCAGCTACGAGGACAACAACTATCGCTTGCTGGATGGGTACGACGGCTGGAACTACCTCGCCGTACCGATCACCGCAGACAAAGAATTCTGAACGAGGGGAAGCACATGCTCAATCGCGACATCTACCAAAAGGACCCGTCGACCCGAAAGCTGGTCAACGAGGGCGTGGCCAGCGTCAACGACGAAAGGACCAACCAGGCGCTGTCCGTCCTTCGGTACGAGCTCGAAACCTTCGTCTGCGATGGCCAGTACGAAACCGGCCTGGAACACATCCTCGACGTCTACCTGAAGAACATCGAGCAGGCCGAGCAGCCTGCCGTGTGGGTCAGCGGCTTCTACGGCTCGGGCAAGTCACACCTGGTCAAGATGCTGCGTGCACTCTGGGTCGACAGCGCCTTTGACGACGGCGCCACCGCACGTGGCATCGCGAACCTACCACAAGGCGTGAGCGACCAGCTCAAGGAGCTCAGCACCCAGGCGAAGCGTCACGGCGGTTTGCATGCGGCGTCTGGCACGCTGGGCTCCAGCTCGCGCGACAAGTCCGTGCGCATGGCCCTGCTGGGCATCCTCTTCAAGTCCGTCGGCCTGCCAGAGCAGTACCCGGTGGCGCGCTTTGTCATGTGGCTCCAGCACGAAGGCATCTACGACGCCGTGCGGGGCCATGTTGAGAAGAGCGGTTTCGACTGGAACGAAGAGCTCGACAACTTCTACGTGGCCGAGGGCCTGCACGAGGCCCTGGTCAAGGCCAAGCCCAATCTGTTCACGTCGCCAGCGTCCTGCGTCGAGACATTGAACAACCTGTACCCCTATGTGCAGGACGTCTCCAGCGGCGACATGCTCAAGGCCATTCGCCAGGCGCTGACCCGCGACGGCAAGTTCCCCCTCACCCTGGTGGTGCTCGACGAAGTGCAGCAGTACATCGGCGAGGACAGCCAGCGCTCCATCGACGTGCAGGAAGTGGTCGAGGCCTGCTGCAAGAACATCGGCGCCAAGATGCTGTTCATCGGCACCGGCCAAACCGCTGTCACCGGCACCTCCAACCTCAAGAAGCTCGAAGGCCGCTTTACCGTGCGCGTCGAGTTATCAGACGCGGATGTGGACGCGGTGATCCGAAAGGTCATCCTGGCGAAGAAGCCAGAAGCCAAGGCACCGGTCGAAAAGGTGATGCAGACCAACCTCGGTGAGATCTCGCGTCACCTGGCCGGCACCACCATCGGGCATCGCGCCGACGACATCCAATTCTTCCCGCAGGATTACCCCATCCTGCCGGTGCGCCGCCGCTTCTGGGAGAGCACCCTGCGCGTGCTGGACCAGACCGGCACCGACAGCCAGTTGCGCAATCAGCTCTCGATGATCCACAAAGTCATCCAGACCAACCTGGGTGCATCTGTCGGCAGCGTCGTGCCGGCGGACTACCTCTACTTCGACGCAGCCGACAAGCTGCTGCAGTCGCGCATCCTCCCGCGCGAGGTGCATGAGAAGACCATGGTCTGGACCAAGGGCACCGACGACCGGCGCCTGATGGCACGGTCCTGCGGCCTGGTGTTTCTCATCAACAAGCTAGCCAGCAGCAACAACGAGATCGGCATTCGCGCCACCGTCGACACCTTGGCCGACCTGTTGGTGGAAGACCTCACCCATGGCTCCAGCGCGCTGCGCAGTAAGCTCCCGGGCGTGCTCGACAAGTGCGAGCTGCTGATGAAGGTGGGTGACGAGTACCGCATCCAGACCGAGGAGAGTGCCGCCTGGAACGACGAGTTCCTCAGCCAGCGCAACAGCCTGGCCAACGAAGCCCATCGCGTGGATGCGGAGCGAGACGACCGCATCCGCCGCCGCTTCGGCGAGATGGTGCGCAAGCTCTCGCTCACCCAAGGCACCTCCAAGGTTACGCGCGACATCTTCCCGGTGTTCGATGCCCAACTGCCGGCTGACGCCAGCGAGAAAGTCTGCGTCTGGGTTCGCGATGGTTGGAGCATCGACGAGAACTCGGTGCGTGCCGACGCTCGCCAGGCGGGCAACCAGTCGCCCACCGTGTTCGTGTTCATCCCCAAGCGCTCGGCCGACGACCTGCGGCACTACCTAATCGACTTCAAAGCCGCCAGCGCCACGCTGGACAAACGCGGCGTTCCCAACACCGCCGAGGGCACCGAGGCTCGCTCGGCGATGGAGACCACCAAGCAGACCGCCGAAGGCAAGATCCGCGAACTGCTGCAAGAGGCCTTCTCTGGCGCCCGCGTCTTCCAAGGCGGCGGCAACGAGATCCTGGGCAACGACCTTCAGGACATGACGCTGGAAGCCGCCACCAACGCGCTGCAGCGGCTCTACCCGCAGTTCCACATCGCCGACCACGCCGGTTGGCCGAAGGTCTACGAGAAGGCGCAGAAGGGGGCGCCGGATGCCCTCAAGAGCGTGGGCGACGACGGTGAGCCCGCCAAGAACCCGGTCTGCAAAGCCATCCTGGCCTTCATTGCCGGCGGGTGGCCGGGCTGATCCGCGCCCAGGACGACAAGGGCCAGACCATCGAATCGAAGGACCTGGAGCGCAAGGTCATCGGCAAGACCATGTTCAAGGTCGAGTCGGCCACGGTATCAGCGGCGCAGCGCATTCAAATCCGCAAGGTGCTGCAAAAGGTCGGCCTCACCGCCAAGCAAGGCGAAGAGCTGGCCCTCGTGCCGCAGTTCCTGGTCAGCGCGCAAGAACTGGCCAACCGCGCTGGGGGCGACGCCCCAAGGCCGGCACGCCCTGCCACAGCGGGCCTCGAAGAGATCCGCCTTACCGCCGGCAACGAGCAGCTCCTGGCCCTGTACAACCAGCGCGACGAACTCAGCGCCGCCATCGACACCTGGACGGATCTGGCCGAGCGCATCGACAAGCGCATGCCCGCCTGGAACACGCTCAAGCGCCTGCTGGCCCAGGCCAATGGGTTGTCGGGTGCCGAAGTCTTGGTGGCGCAGGTCACGCATCTGGAGCAGCAGCGCCAGTTGCTGGAAGAGCCCGACCCCGTCGCCCCCCTGGTGGCCAGCCTGACGCAGTTGCTGCGCGACGAACTGAACCGGCTGCACGCTGACTACCAGACCCGTCACAAGAACGGCATGGCGCGCCTAGAGGCCGACACCAACTGGAAGCAGCTGGAGCCCGAGCAGCGCAACAGCCTGCTCGCCGCCCCAAAGCTCACCCTCACCGATGCGCCCAAGGTGCAAGTGGCCAACACCGACGAAGTACTGGCGACGGTGGATCGCCTGTCGCTGTCGTCGTTCGCCGACCGCGTGGCCGCCATCGACGCGCGCTTTGATGCCGTGCTGGTGGCCGCTGCCGAGCTGATGGAGCCCAAGGCGCAGTTCATCAAGCTGCCTAGCCGCACCATCAAGACCGATGAAGACATCGAGGCCTGGCTGCTAGATGCCAAACAGACCATCGCACAGGCCCTGAAAAAAGGCCCAGTCATCCTTCACTGAGGCCTGATTCCCCATGATGCACGCACTCGACAAAGACCTGCGCAGCGCGCTGGAAAAAACCGTCAAAGCGGCCCGCACGGTGGCGGAAACTGCCGCGTATGCGGCCGTGGACCAACTGCGCGTTGGCCACGACAAGCCCGAAGCGTTTCTGAGCGATGCCGAGAAGGCGCTGCGCAACCGGCTGCGCACCCACAGCAAACAGCTCGGTGACGCCCGCGACTCGAAGAGCACCAACCCAACTTACGGCAAGCAGGAGGTACAGCACCTGGTGCAAGAGGTGGCCTATCAGCACTGGCACCGCATGCTGTTCGCCCGCTTCCTGGCCGACAACAACCTGCTGATGTACGACGGCGTGGCCGTCACCATCGAAGAGTGCGATGAGTTGGCCACCGACGAAGGCGCCAAGAACGGCTGGGAGTTGGCCGGCAAGCTGGCAGCCCGCATGCTGCCGCAGGTGTTCAAGCCCGGCTCGCCGGTGTTCGAGCTGACGTTTGCGCCCGAGCACCAGAGCGAGCTCGAACGCCTGCTCAAGGATCTGCCAGATGCCGTGTTCAAGGGCAGCGACAGCCTGGGCTGGGTGTACCAGTTCTGGCAGGCCGACAACAAGGACCGCATCAACAAGTCGGAAGTGAAGATCGGTGCCGACGAGTTGCCCGCCGTCACCCAGCTCTTCACCGAGCCTTACATGGTGGCCTTCCTGCTGCAC
>NZ_JBFTPJ010000524.1:0-5560 GCF_056398445.1 Variovorax sp. 01T439_2 | reverse complement strand
ACCAGGCCCTCAGCCATGTGGAGAGCAAGCCGCAATGGTTCTGCGAGGTGCGGCACGTGCCGGCGCTGGTCAGCCTGGTCGAGGCGGGCCTCGGCCTTGGCGTGGTGCCGCGCCTTGCGATGCCGCCAAAGGGTCACTCCGGCCTGGTGAGCCTTCCGCTGGAAGGCCCCCGGGTCACGCGGCTCATCGGACTGATCCGGCGGCGCGGCCGCGAATTCATGCCCTCGGCCCAGCTGTTCTACGACATGCTTCTGAAGACGCGCCGCAAGGGTTCGGTGGGGTAGGGCGGCGCCCCGCCGCAGAAGCGCTACATTGCATGCGCCATGGACCGCCTCGAAAACATTGAGACCTTCGTACGGGTCGCGCAGACCCAGAGCTTCGCCGAGGCCGCGCGCCAGCTGCGGGTCTCCAAGTCGGTCGTGACCAGCCGCGTGAAGCAGCTGGAAGACCATGTCGGCGCGCCGCTGTTCCACCGCAGCACGCGCGTGGTGCGGCTCAGCGATGTCGGGCAGGCTTTCCTGCGCGACTGCGTCGAGCTGGTCGGCCGGGCCAACGACATCATGGACCAGATGCGCGACGCCAAGGACGGCCCCACCGGCACCTTGCGCGTGCATGCGCTCACCGGCTTCGTGCTCGGGCATTTCGCGACGCTGCTGCGGGCCTTCCAGTCGAGCTTTCCGGACATCCACCTCGAACTCATCGTGAGCGATGCGGTGGYCGATCCGGTGAAGGCGGGGGTGGACTGCGCGCTGCAGATCTTTCCAGCGGCATCGACCGAGCTGGTGTCGCGCTCGCTGTTCCCGGTGCGCCGGGTGTTCTGCGCCACGCCCGAGTACCTGCGCGCGCACGGCAGGCCCGCGAGCCCGCGCGAGCTGCACAAGCACACGCTCGGCCTGTACTCGGGCTATCCGACGCGCGACCGCTGGACCTTCCACCACGGCGGCGAGCAGGTGACGATGTACATGAGCGCCGCACTGCTCACCAACAGCGTCCACCTGCTGCGCGAATACGCCATGGAGCATGCCGGCATCGTCTGCCTGCCGACGCTGGTGGCCGGCGAGGCGATCCTGCGCGGCGAGCTGGAGGTGGTGCTGCCGGCGCACCAGCTCTCGTCGTTCTCGCTGAGCGCGGTGTATGCGGGCACCTCGCGCAATGCGTTCAAGCTGCGGCTCTTCATCGAGCACCTGACCCACGCCTTCTCCAAGGTGCCGCCGTGGGACGCGGCCATGATCGAACGGGGCCTGCTGCCGCCCAGCCTGATCTGGGACGCCTGAGGCGGGCGCGGCCCGTTCCGGGGGTAAACCCTGCGCATTGAACGGATTCGCCGAACAATGCGGACCGCGTTTCGGGCCTACCGCCCGTGCCCCGCGTTTCCTACAGTGCATACATCGCAGCGCCGGGCTGCATCGTCCAGCACTTCAGGAGACATCCATGACCGTTGCCTACCAGACCCGCTTCGGGTCGCTCAAGCACTTCGAGAAGGGGCACGTCGAGCCGATCGACGACGACGTGCGCCACTACGCGTTCTCCAACTGCTTCGAGATCGCCAGCATCAGCCGGCCGTACGAGAAGGTCGTGTTCGGCCAGAACCAGATCTACGTGCTGGAAACGCTGCGCGCCGAAGGCACCTCGCCCTGGTACACCAGCGCGCACGACGAATTCGCGCTGGTGATGGATGGCGAGGTGGAAGTGCACCTCGTGCAGCTCGATGCCGCCCAGGCCGTGGCCGACAAGGACAAGAACGGCGCGGTGCTCGTGCAGGGCGAGCCCAGGGGCAGGAAGATGGGCTGGATGAAGCTCTCGCGCGGCCACCAGGGCCTGCTGCCGAAGAACACGGCCTACCAGTTCCGCGCAGCCGGCGACCCCGGCGTGATCGTGCTGCAGACCTGCAAGGGCGACCTCTCGGTAGAGAAGTGGGCCGACATCTGCCAGACGCAATGAACGCATCCAGGAGCCACACCATGAACGCACCCGCAGAACTCGCCAAGGTCATTGCGTCGCAGCCCGACGCCACGCTCGGCTACAAGGATTTTTCGCTCGGCAGCTTCGGCTTTCGCCGCGACGAGTATTTCGTCCACATCACCTGGAAGACCCGCGACGGCCGTCCCATGAGCCACACCATGGACGCCGGCAGCTACCTGCGCGCGCTGATGCGCGACGTGGCCTGGGGCTTCTTCTACGGCTGGGTCAACTTCGACGACGTGTTCGGCACCATCAACCACTACGACTCGGTCGACCTGTACGCCGGGAGCTTCAACGGCACCATGAAAGACGCGGGCATCGACCTGCTCGAGAACTTTCCCACGGCGCAGATCCGCGCCACCTTCGAGGCCATGCTCGACGACTGGACCAACGAGAGCTTCGACCCGTTTGCCGCGCCGCAGGAAACCGGCTCGCCCTATGGCCGCAAGAGCGGCAACAACACCGCCAAGATCACCCGGGCGCGCGAGCTGGCCAAGCGCTGCGTGGGCCTGAAGGGCGACCTCGACCTGCGCAGCGATGCGCGCGGCGCGCCGGTCAACCGCGCCTTTGCCGACGTGCCGCAGGCCCAGCCCGAGCTGCACCCCGAGCCCGGCTTCGAGAACGAGGTGCACGCCTTCAACCTGTTCGGCTTCCTGAGCCGTTCGCAGGTTACCTGGAACCCCAGCTTCACCTCGGTGGTGAAGCACAGCTACATGTGCCCGACAACCGAGGAGCACATCCTGCCGATCATCCACGGCAACGACCGCGTCGAGTGGTTCTTCCAGATGACCGACGAGATCCACTGGGACTGCGGCGACAAGAACACCGGCCGTCCCATGGCCCGCGTGATCATGAAGGCCGGCGACATGGCCGCCATGCCCGCCTACTGCCGCCACCAGGGCTTCAGCCCCAAGCGCTCGATGCTGCTGGTGTGGGAGAACGGCTCGCCGAGCCTGGTGTACGAGATCCAGAAGGGCGAGTCGCCCGAGATTCCGGTCGAGTTCTGAACTGACTTTCTCCCTCCCCTTCCGGGGGAGGGCCGGGGTGGGGGCTCTCCAGGCCCGCGCCCTTTTTCGAAGATGCCCCCACCCCAACCCTCCCCCGAAAGGGGAGGGAGAGGAACGCCCATGCCCTTTTCTTCCATCCGCCACCAGCTCTTCATCGACGGCCGCTTCGTCGACGCCGAATCCGGCGAGACCCTGGCCACGCTCAACCCGCACGACAACACGCCCATCGCCCATGTCGCGCTGGCCGGCAAGGCCGACGTCGACAAGGCCGTGGCCGCCGCCAGGCGTGCGTTCCCGAAGTGGAGCCGCATGGCCGCCGCCGACCGCGGCCGCATCCTGCTGAAGCTTGCGGACCTGATCGAGGCCAATGGCGAAGAACTCGCGCGGCTCGAGTCGCTCGACACCGGCCATCCGATCCGCGATTCGCGCCGGCTCGACGTGCCGCGCACCGCCGCATGCTTTCGCTACTTCGGCGGCATGGCCGACAAGTTCCAGGGCGAGACCATTCCGGTGGAAGAGGGCTTTCTCAACTACACGCTGCGCGAGCCGGTCGGCATCGTCGGGCAGGTGGTGCCGTGGAACTTCCCGCTCATGTTCACGAGCTGGAAGATGGCGCCCGCGCTCGCGGCCGGCAATTGCATCGTGATGAAGCCGGCCGAGATCACGCCGCTCAGCTCGCTGCGCATCGCCGAGCTCATGGCCGAGGCGGGCGTTCCGCCCGGCGTGGTCAACATGCTGCCGGGCCTTGGCAGCGTGGCGGGCCAGTACATCGCCGAGCATCCGGAGATCGCCAAGATCGCCTTCACCGGCAGCACCGCCACCGGCCGGCGCATCGTGCAGGCCAGCGCGGGCAACCTCAAGAAGGTGCAGCTCGAGCTCGGCGGCAAGGGACCCAACATCGTGTTCGAGGATGCGAACCTGCAGGCCGCCGTGAACGGCAGCGCCTGGGCCATCTTCCACAACCAGGGGCAGGCCTGCATCGCGGGCTCGCGGCTGATGCTGCACGAGAAGATCGCCGATGCGTTTCTCGAACAGTTCATCCCGCTTGCGCAGTCGATCCGCCTGTGGTACGTGCGAAGTCCTACCAGGACCGCGTCGCACAGGAAGAAGTGTTCGGCCCCTTCGTCACAGTGCTCACCTTCAAGAGCGACGAGGAGGCGATGCAGATCGCCAACGGCACCGACTACGGCCTGGGCAGCGGCCTGTGGACGAACAACCTGCAGCGCGCCCACAAGGTGGCGCGCGACCTGCACGCCGGCATGGTCTGGATCAACAGCTACAAGCGCGTGAACCCCGGCTCGCCCTTCGGCGGCGTGGGCCAGAGCGGCTACGGCCGAGAGATGGGCTTCGACGCCATGCGCGAGTACACGCAGGTCAAGAGCGTGTGGGTCAACGTCGACGCGCAGATTCCGCCGCACTTCGTGCGCTGAGTTTTCTTCTTTCCAACCACCAGGCACACACGATGTCTTTTCCGATCCTTTCCCGGGCGCTGGCCGCCTGCATGCTGCTGCTGCTGCTGGGCGCCGCGGCCCAGGCCCAAGCCCAGGCGCCGGCCTGGCCCGCCAAGCCCGTGCGGCTGGTCGTCGGCTTCCCGCCGGGCGGCATCGTCGACACCGTCGCGCGCCAGCTGCAGCTGCGCCTGCAGGCCGCGCTCGGCCAGACCGTGATCGTCGACAACCGCAGCGGCGCCGGCGGCACGCTGGCGGCGGCCGAGGTGGCGCGCGCCGTGCCCGACGGCCACACGCTGCTGATGGTGTTCGACAGCTACGCCACCTATCCGCTGGTCTATCCGAAGCTGAGCTTCGATATCGCCAAGGACCTGCAGCCCGTGACCCAGGTCGCGAGCAATCCGCTGGTGCTGGTGGTCAACCCGAAGGTGCAGGCCAAGGACTTCCAGCGCTTCGTCGGTCTGCTCAAGGCGCAGCCCGGCGGCCTCAACTACGCGAGCGTCGGCCCGGGGTCGAGCAACCATCTCACGGCCGAATATTTCAAGGCCGTGAGCGGCACCTTCGTCACGCACATTCCCTACCGCGGCGGTGGCCCGGCCCAGCAGGACCTGCTGGGCGGACAGGTCGAGATGATGTTCCTCTCGGCCGTGCTGGCCCAGCCGCACGTCAACGCGGGCCGGCTGCGCGCCCTGGCGCAGACCGGCGCCCAGCGCGCGCCCGCCTATGCCGAGGTGCCGACCGTGGCCGAGAGCGGCTATCCGGGCTTCGAGGTGAACTCCTGGGTCGGGCTGCTCGCCCCGGCCGGTACACCGCGCGCCGTGGTCGACCGGCTGCAGGCCGAAGTGCGCAAGGCCGTGACCGAGCCGGCCTTCCAGCAGCGGCTGCGCGAGCAGGGCCTGACGGGCATCGCCAACACGCCCGAACAGTTCGCCGCCGTGCTGCGCACAGAGCAGGACAAGTGGGCCCGCCTGGTGCGCGAGCGCCGCCTGAGCCTGGAATAGGCAGGCCGAAGGAACGCGCCATGCACGACTTCATCCACACCACCCATCCGCAGCGCGTGGTGTTCGGCGCCGGCTCGCTGCGCCACCTGGCGCGCGAGATCGATGCGCTGGGCGCGAAGCGGGCGCTGGTGCTCTGCACGCC
>NZ_JBFTPJ010000523.1:0-4165 GCF_056398445.1 Variovorax sp. 01T439_2 | reverse complement strand
ACCGAGTACTACGGGAACATGCGAAACGCCATCGGCGCCGCAACCGCGGACGCATCGACGCGCTTCTATGTCGCACCGGGCGTGAACCACTGCGCCGGCGGACCGGGCGCCGACACCTCGGACCTGCTGACGGCCCTGGACCAGTGGGTGACCAAGAGCGCGGCACCTGCCACGCTGCTCGCGGAGAAGCGCGATGCGCAAGGGGCGGTGCTGCTGAGCCGGCCGCTGTGCCAGTAYCCGCAATATCCGCGCTACACGGGCCCGGCCAACGATGCGGCGGCGGCGAAGCTGGCGGCCAACTACAGCTGCAGTTCCTGAGTGGCGGCCTCGGTGGCGGCCCGCCGGCCGAACGCCGGAGTTCAGCTCGGCGCCGCCGTGCTGCGCTCCAGCGTCCAGAGCCGGTCCAGGAGCGCCCGCGCCGGTGCGCTGCCGATCACGGGCGAGGACAGTTCCATGAACTTGTCCTCGAGCTCGGCATCGCTCAGCGGCTCTTCCGGATCGCCCTTGCGGTTGGGCTGCAGGTGTTCGAAGCAGCGGCCATCGCGCATCGTGATCAGCACGCGCGCCGCGCGCTGGCCCGGAAAGGCGGCATCGAGCTCGGGGTCCACCGTCACGCTGATGCGCTCCATCAATGAACGCGTGGCCGCGTCCCGCAGCCGCGCCGGTTCATACGCCGCCAGCCGCACGCTGCCATGCGCCAGCGCGGTCGCCACCACGTAGCCGAGGCTGAAGCGCGCTTCGTTGGCGGTGGCCGGCTGCGTGTAGCAGGCGATGTCGAGCGCCGGGCGGTAGGTCGCCACATGCACATGCGCGATCTCGCCGGCCTCGATGCCATGCCGGCGCTTCAACGCCAGCGCGCCGTCAATGGCCGCGAAGGCATGTCCGCAACCGATGTGGTTCTTGAACGTCAGGCGGGCGATGTGGAAGTCCCGCCCCAGCGTCGCGCCGATCTGCGACCAGTCCGGCCCGTCGCTCATGGCCCGGCCCAGCCCCGCCTCTCCTTCGAGCACGTCGAGCGAGCCCGTGACACCGTTGCGTGCCAGCTGGGCCGCGAGCACGCCGGCCTCGGCCGCGCGGCCCGCATGCAGCGGCTTGGACATGGAGTCCATGCGGAAGGCCTGCTGCAGGCCGGCCGTGAAGGTGGCGGCCGTGGCCAGCGCGTGCGCGAAGGCGGCTTCGTCCAGGTCCATGAGAACGCCCGCAGCGGCCGCAGCGCCGAAGCTGCCCACCGTGCCGGTGCTGTGCCAGAACCGGTAGTGCGCGCGGCCCATCACGACGCCGATGCGCGTCGACACTTCATAGCCCAGCACCACGCCGCGCAGGAACTGCAGCCCGCTGGCGCCGACGTCATGGCTTGCGGCCAGCGCGGCGGCAATGGTGGCTGCGCCCGGGTGGTACATGGCTTCGCGAAAGCTGTCGTCCACCTCCGCTGCATGGGCGGCCGTGCCGTTGATCAGCGCAGCGGCGCGCGCGGTGGCCGGGCGACCGCCGACGAGAAAGGCGCGTCCGCGGTCCAAGTCTTCGTTCAGGGCGGCCTCGAGCTGGCGCACCGGCGCCGCACCGAGGCCGGGGAACAGCGAGGCGTACCAGTCGATCACGGCCCGCTTGGCGTGGTGGAGGATCTCGGCCGGCAGATCCTGCCGCCGGAAGTCGGCCGCGTAGCGCGCGAAAGTTTGTGTGACGTGCATCTGGATGGCTCCGGGGGGGTGGCTTGCCTCGCCTCGCTCAGCCGGCCAGCACGACCACGCCATCGGCCGCGCGCACGCCCTGCCCTTGCGGCAACACGAAGACCGGGTTGATCTCGGCTTCGACCAAACGCTCGCCAAGCCGCGCCGCCATCTCCGAGAAGGCGACGATGGCATCGACCAGCGCCTCGACGTCGGCCTTGGGCCGGCCGCGGAAGCCATCGAGCAAGGGCCAGGTCTTGAGCTCGCGCGCCATGGAGAGCGCATCCTCGCGGCTCAGGCTGCCCTGGAGCGGCAGCAGCCGCATCGTGGTGTCCTTGAACAGTTCGGCGGTGATGCCGCCCATGCCCAGCAGGATGGCGGTGCCCAGCGGATCGCGGTGCATGCCCAGGATCAGCTCGGTGCCGCCGCCCACCATTTCCTGCACCAGGAAACGCCGGGGCCGCACGCCGGCCTTGCTCTCGACTTCGGCGGCCATCGCCTGCAGGCGCGCGCCCACGGTCTCGGCCGACAGGTTGACCGCGACGCCGCCGACATCGCTCTTGTGCGTGATCTCGGCCGACAGGATCTTGAGCACGACGCGTCCGCCCAGTTCGCGCGCCGCGGCTTCGGCCTCGGCCGGCGTGCTCACGACCATCTCGCGCGCGCACGGCACGCCGAAGCGGGTGAACAGCTGCTTGGCCTGGGCTTCATCGAGGGAGCCGATGGGCAGGTTGTCGATGGGCACCGCGGCGGCAGGCGCGCTGGACGACCTGGGCTCGCGCCAGCTGCCGGCATTCAGCATGGCACCGAGCGCGCTGGTGCAGCTTTCGGCCGCGGCAAAGGCGGGCACACCGCGCTGCGTGAGCAGGGCCGCGACTTCGGGCGCATGCGGGCTCACGTAGACGATCACCGGCTTGTCCGAGCGGGGCAGGCAGTCCTGGATGGCGCCTGCCATGAGTTCCGGCATGGCCAGGCTGGACGAGCCGACGATGATCGCCAGCGCGTCGTAGCTGGGGCTCTCGAGCAGGATATTGATGGCGCCGCGCAGCAGGTCCGGCTGCAGGCCGGCCAGGGTCACGTCGATGGGGTTGCGGTCGAGCACCGCGTGATCGCCGCTCTGCAGTGCGCGCAAGGCCGCGGCCGTTGCGGCATCCGGCGCCGGCGTCTCGAATCCCTGCATGCCCAGGTCGTCCGACACCAGCGTTCCGGCGCCGCCCGTCGAGGTCAGGATGGCCACGCGCTTGCCGCGGAGCTTCCGGCCCGTGGCCAAGGCGACCGGAATGTCGAGCAGATCGCCGAAGGTCTGGGCGCGGATCACGCCGACCTGCCTGAACAGCGCGTCGTACATGCGGTCGGCGCCCGCGAGTGCACCGGTGTGCGACACGGCGGCCTTCGCGCCCGCTTCGGAGCGGCCGATCTTGAACGCGACAACCGGCTTGCCCGCGCGCGCGGCCTTCAGCGCAGCGGCACGAAACTTCTCGGGGTTGCGCACGCTCTCCACATAGAGGGCGATGACCTTGGTGTTCGCGTCGTCGGCCAGGTGGTCGACGAAATCCGCCAGGTCCAGGTCCACTTCGTTGCTGGTCGAGATCAGCTTCGACAGGCCGATGCCGCGCGCCGCGGCACGCGAGAGCAGCGCACCGAGGATGCCCCCGCTCTGCGAGACCACGCCGATCCCGCCGACCGGAAAGTGTTCCATCTCGAGCGCGCCGCTGGCGGAGAGCACGATGTTGTCGCTCAGGTTGACGAGCCCGATCGTGTTGGGGCCGAGGATGCGCATGCCACCGGCCGCCTCGATGAGCTGCTGCTGGCGGCGCGCGCCCTCCTCCCCCGTTTCGGTGTAGCCGCTGGCAAGCACGATCGCCGCGGCGGTTCCCTTGGCCGCGAGTTCGCGCACGGCCTGGTGCGCGCGCTCGGCGCCCAGCAGCACGATGCCCACATCGGGCGTGCCGGGAATCGAGGCGATGTCCGGATAGCAGGCGAGGCCGCCGATGGCATCGACACGCGGATTGACCGGGTAGATCTCGCCCGTGAATCCGTGCTTGCGCAAGTAGGCCACGGGCCGGCCGGCCGTCTTGGCCGCATCGGCCGAGGCGCCGATCACGGCGACGCTGCGCGGCTTGAGCAGCCTGGCGATGGCGTTCAGTTCGGTCATTTCGTCGTCCCGTTCTTCGCGCTGCTTTTGGCCAGGAAGGCCATCACCGACTCGCGATGCTCGGTGCTGGTGTAGCAGATGCCTTGCGCCTGGCTGCCCTGCGCGAACACCTGGTGCGCGGACAGCTCGAAGCTCTGGTTGAGGATCGTCTTGCCAAGCGCCAATGCGGTGGCCGAACCCTGGCTCATCTCGGCCGCCCAGCGCTGGGCATCGGCCACCAGGCTCTGGGCATCCGACTGGCGATCGGCGATGCCCAGGCGCAGGGCCTCTTCGAGCTCGACCTTCCGGCCGCTGAAGATCAGCTCCTTGGCTTTGGAGAGCCCGACCCGGCGCGGCAGGAAGT
>NZ_JBFTPJ010000522.1:0-4182 GCF_056398445.1 Variovorax sp. 01T439_2 | reverse complement strand
CTGCCGCCGTGGGGCGCGCTGCTCGCGTTCCTGCTGCCGGTGCTGCTGCTGCTGCCGGTCAAGGTGCTCGCGCTCTTCCTGTTCGGCCGCGGCCATGCCGCAAGCGGCGTGACGGTGCTGGTCGCCRCCAAGCTGATCGGCACTGCCTTCGTGGCGCGCATCTTCCAGCTGGTCGAGCCCGCGCTCATGCGCATTCCGCTGTTCGCGCGCTGGTATCCGCGCTGGAAAGCCTGGAAGGACCATGTGCTGACGCTCGTCCGCGAAAGCCGGCCATGGCGCGTGGTGCGAGCCCTCAACCGCCGGCTCGCACGCGGATGGCGGCGACTGCGCGGGGGGTGACTTCTTATTTTTACCCGGGTATATTGTATTTTTAGTTTTACCCGGATAATATATGGCGCATGAACATGCCCCAGGAGACGAGGCGCGCCCTCGCCAGGAAATACAAGGAAACGGTCCGCCCCGCGGGCGTCTTCGCCATCCGCAACACGCTCAGCGGCCGCCTCTACGTGGCCGGCAGTCTCGATGTGGAGGGAGCGATGAACCGCGCCCGCTTCGAACTCGGCCTGCGCTCGCACCGCAACAAGGCACTGGTGCGCGACTGGGCCGCGCATGGTGCGGCCAACTTCAGCTTCGAGGTGATCGACCGCGTCAAGGAGCGCGACGACCCGGCCTTCGACCGCGCCGCGGAACTCGAAAAACTCCTTGTGCTCTGGCGCGAGGAGCTTCAATGCCACGGCGACCGGGGCTACGACGCACCATGAGCATCGATCCGCTGGACCTGTGCCTCAACATCGGCCGCGCCCACGCCAGCCTGAACCTGAAGCTCCAGGAGCATCTGGGCGCTTTCCATGGCCTGGACTACGAAGACTTCACGCTGCTTCATCGGCTGCTGGGCGCCGAAGGCGGCCGCATGCCCACGGCCGAGCTTGCGCGATCCCTCGGGTTGCCGGTCTCGGCGTTGATTCGCAAAATGGTCCTGCTCGAAAAAACGGGCCTCGCCGAACGCACGGCCGGCGCGAATGGAAGCGGCCGCCACGCAGCCATCCGCCCCGGCGGCAGAAAATTGATGCAAGCTGCCGTTACGACCGCCGACGCGATCTGCGCCGATGCGGTGAAATCGCTGTCTCCGCAAAGCCTGCCGCAAATCAACGCTGCGCTCCTTGCGCTTTGCCGCGACGACACGCGCTACGACCGAAGAAACCCGACATGCCATCCGACACGCCACCCGGCAACCTGATAGTTTTTGCCGACTTCAAATGCATCGCCCAGGGAAGCACCGCCGACGTGCTCGCGCAACTGCGTGAGCGCAAGGACGACACGCCCTACCTGGTGTTCAACGAACAGACCGGTGAACTGCTCGACTTCGACCTGCACAACCGGGCCGGCGCCGTGGCGCATGCGGCCAGCGCCGAGACCGCCGAGGAAGCCCCGCGCGGCGTGGGCCGCCCCAAGCTCGGCGTGGTCGCGCGCGAAGTCACCCTGCTGCCGCGCCACTGGGATTGGCTCAACCGCCAGCCCGGCGGCGCCTCGGTCGCACTGCGGCGGCTGGTCCAGGAAGCGAGCCGCGTCAACGCCGACCGCGACGCCGTGCGCGCATCGCGCGAAGCCGCCTACCGCTTCATGACCGCGATCGCCGGCGCCCTGCCCGGCTTCGAGGAAGCCACGCGCGCGCTGTTCGCGGGCGAACGCGAACGCTTCGAGGCGCTGATCGGCTCCTGGCCCGCGGACCTGCGCATCCACCTTCAAAAATTGTCTGCCGCCGGCTGGAGCACCACCGCATGAGAGCAAGTCCTGAAAACGCAGCCACCGGCCAGAGCGGCCTGCACGGAACGCCGGTGGCGCCCGTGGGCGCACCGCGCGCGCTGTGGAAGACCTTCCTTTTCTTCCTGGCGCCGATGCTGCTCAGCAACATCCTGCAGTCGATGTCGGGCACCATCAACAACATCTACATCGGCCAGATGATCGGCGTTGGCGCGCTGGCGGCCGTGTCGAGCTTCTTTCCGGTGATGTTCTTCTTCATCGCCTTCGTCATCGGCCTGGGCGCCGGCGCCTCGGTGCTGATCGGCCAGGCCTGGGGCGCGCGCGATGCCGCCAAGGCCAAGGCCATCGCGGGCACCGCGCTGTCGGTGGGCATCCTGCTCGGGCTGGCGGTGGCCGTGTTCGGCGGCRCCTTCACGACGCCGCTCTTGTCCTTCCTGGGCACGCCGCCCGACGTGCTGGCCGACTCCACGCGCTATGCGCGCATCATGCTGATCGCGATGCCGGGGCTGTTCGTGTTCCTGCTTTCCACCGCGATGCTGCGCGGCGTCGGCGACACGGTCACGCCGCTGCTCACGCTGCTGATCTCCACCGGAACCGGCCTGGTCGTCACGCCCGCGCTGATCCGCGGCTGGGGCGGCCTGCCGCAGCTGGGCGTTGCGAGCGCCGCCTGGGCCTCGGTGCTGGCCTTCGTGCTTGCCACGCTGTGGCTGGGCTGGCGCCTGCGCCGCCGCGGCAGCCCGCTGGCGCCCGATGCGGAGTTCATCCGCCACCTGCGCATCGACCCCAAGCTGCTGAAGGCCGTGCTGAAGGTGGGCATACCCACAGGCGTGCAGATGATCGTGGTGGCGCTGGCCGAGGTGGCGCTGCTCTCGCTGGTCAACAGCTATGGCTCCAGCGCGACCGCGGCCTACGGCGCGGTGAACCAGGTGGTGGCCTACGTGCAGTTCCCGGCCATCTCGATCGCCATCACGGCATCCATTCTTGGCGCGCAGGCCATCGGCGCGGGCCGCGCCGACCGGCTGGGCGCCATCGCCAAGACCGCGCTGCTGATGAACCTGGTGCTCACGGGCGGCCTGGTGCTGCTGGGCTACCTGTTCTCGCGCCACCTCATGGGCTTCTTCATCACCAGCGCGCCGGTGATCGAGATCGCGCAGACGCTCTTGCACATCATGCTGTGGAGCCTGGTGATCTTCGGCATGGCTTCGGCCATCTCGGGGATCATGCGCGCCAGCGGCTCGGTGCTGGTGCCCACGGCCATCTCGATCCTCTGCCTGATCGGCATCGAGGTGCCCGTGGCCTGGTTCATGAGCCACCGCATCGGGCTCAACGGCATCTGGTGGGCCTACCCCGTGACCTTCGGCGCGATGCTGCTGCTGCAGACGGCCTACTACCGGCTGGTGTGGCGCAAGAAGGCGATCCGCCGGCTGGTGTAGGGCCGCAGGGCCGGCGCTTGCTCACTCGCCGTCGAAGGCTTTCTGCGCCGCGGCGAGGTCGAGCTTGATCATCTTCATCATCGCCCGCATTGCGCGCGCGGCCTTGGCCGAATCCTTGTCCTGGAACATCCGGATCATCGCCATGGGCACGACCTGCCACGACACGCCGTAGCGGTCGGTGAGCCAGCCGCACTGCACCGGCTGGCCGCCGCCCTCGAGCAGCCTGTCCCAGTAGTGGTCCACTTCGGCCTGTGTCTCGCACTGCACGAGCATCGAGATGGCCGGCGTGAACTTGTACTCCGGCCCGCCGTTGAGCACCATGAACGACTGCCCGTCGAGCTCGAAGGTGGCGGTCAGCAACGAACCCTTGAGGCTCGGATTGGTGTCGCCCCAGAACAGCCGGTCGGTGACGCGCGAGTTCGGAAAGATCGAACTGTAGAACTTGAGCGCGTCTTCGCCGTTGCCGTCGAACCAGAGGCAGGGAATGATCTTCTGCATGGGAATCTCCTGGGTCTTGATAATGAACCTGAAGGTTCAGTATCCAGGTGATGCGAGGTGCTTGTCAACCCTTCGGGCTCGCCGGCAGTACGACGCGGAATCCCACGCCCTGGTTCAAAAGGCCCTCGGTCACTTCCACCCTGCCCCCCATGCGGCCGGCAGCCTGCCTGACGATGGCAAGGCCCAGGCCCGAACCGCTCGCTTCGTGTCCCGATCCGCGATAGAAGCGCTCGAACACCTGCTCATGCTCGGCCGCCGGAATACCGGGGCCGTCGTCGGCCACCGTGAGCACCAAGCCTGCCGGGTCTTCGGTGCGAAGCGTCACGGTCACGTGCGCACCGCCGTGCACATACTGGACCGCGTTGTTGAGCAGGTTCTCCAATATCGACTGGAACGCCGGCACGTCGATGGGCGCGTTCAGGCTGTCCGGCGCATCGAATGTCAGCTCGACGCCGCGCGCCATGGCCCGCGGCGCCGCCTGTGCGAGGAC
>NZ_JBFTPJ010000521.1:0-4184 GCF_056398445.1 Variovorax sp. 01T439_2 | reverse complement strand
CCAACCACCGCGGCGCGCAGCGCCGCGGTGGCTTGGTGGCCGAGCGAAGCAAAGGCCCGTGTGATTTGCCCTCCCCTCTGTATGCGCCGAGGAGCGCAGCGTTTCGCGGATCAGGGCTCGCAGCTGTTTGAGCCGAAGGCGAGTTCTGCGAGACCCCGCGAAACGCGAGCACCGCAGGTTGCCCGTAGCGAAGCGGAGGGTCGCAGACAGTGGGGTCGCCTTTTCTTTGGCTACTTTCTTTTGGCGAAGCAAAAGAAAGTAAGTCGCCCGCCGGGGCGAGTCCCGGCCCCCGAACCCAAAAAACCTAAGGCAAAGAAGGAGTCAACCGAATCCTCTCCACAGTCTCCCTCTCCACCGCCCCCCGGCTATAAACCAGCGGCACATACTTCCCCTCGAGCCAGAGCGGCGCCAGATCCCGATAGTGCGGACTGTCCGGATCCCCCGACTGCCCCGGCGTATTGATCGCCCGGGAGGCATCCCAATTCCCCACGTCCAGCACCATCCGGAACGAAGCTCCCGACGTGAGCTTGTAGTCATTGGCGCGGTAGCTGGCCGCCATCGGCGTGAACGCCGAGCCCGACATCGGCCAGTCGCCGACTTCCAGCTTCTTGCGCGTGGCCGCATCGACCACGCCGCCGAGCGGATGGCGGAACTCCGCGCGGTGCAGCGCGCCCCACTTCCACGCCGCCATGTCGGGCCCGAGCTTGGCCGTGAGCTCCTGCATCGCGGGCGGCAGGGTTTCGAGCAAGAGCGCATCGCGCTGCGCATCGCTCACCCAGCCGAAGGGGTTCTCCAGCAGCAGCAGCATGCGCGTGTTGTCCCCGGGTGCTGCCAGCGAGGCCGCGGCTTCGCCGGCACCGGCCTTGAGCACCGCCGCGCGCAGCGTCTTGGCGCTCCACACTTCATACAGCGCAGCGGCGGCGCTGTCGCGGTCCATGGTGCCGTCCCAGCCTTGCAACAGCCGCAAGCCGGCGGCCGTGCGGGCGTCGTCGCTGCGCAGGCCGGCCAGGAGCTTGAGCAGGCGCTGGGCCGGCGTGGCGACGATGTCGTTCTGCATGCGCTCCGAATCCTCGAGCGTGAAGCGCGAACCCGAGGCGGCCTTTTTCTCGAACAGTTCCTTGAGGCGGCGCGCACGCGCACCGTCGCTCCACTCGTAGCCGATGCCCTTCTTCGCGGCCGGATGATCGGGCGGAATGTTGTTCTCGTTCGCGGTCACGACGTAGCCGCGCGCAGGATTGAACTCCGAGGGCAGTTCGTCGCCGTTGCGAAAGCCCGACCACTCGTAGCGGCCATCGCCCGGCACCGGCATGAGGCCGTCCCAGTTGGGGCGGATCGGCGTGAGGCCGCCCGGTATCCAGCCGACGTTGCCATTGCGGTCGGCATAGACCTGGTTTTCGCCGGGTGCGCCCCAGCGGTGCATGGCGGCGCGGAACTGGTCCCAGTTCTGCGCGCGCATGTAGTCCATCGAACCGAAGTACGGCGCCATGCCGGGCTCGAGCCACGCAGCGCGCAGCGCGAAGGCACGCCGCTTGCCGGGCTCGGACAGCAGCACCGGGCCGTGGCGCGTGAAGGTGTTCACCACCTCGCGCGGCGCGCTCTCGCCGCGCACGGCAATGCGCTCGGTGACGCGGGTCATCGGCTCCCATCGACCCTGGTAGCGGTACTCGTTCGGGTTCCGGGGATTGAGCTGGTACACGTACAGGTCTTCCTGGTCCATGTAGAAGCGCGTGAGGCCGAAGGCGATGGTGCCGTTGTGGCCGATCGAAAGACCCGGCAGGAAGGGCTCGCCGGCACCGATGGCGTCCATGCCGGGCGCGCTGAGATGCGCCATGTAGCGCAGGCTCGGAGCGCCGTGGGCGCGGTGCGGATCGTTGGCAAGGATCGGACGCCCGGTGGCGGTGAGCTTCGGCGCGATGACCCAGTTGTTGCTGCCATAAGCGGCCGTCGGATCGCCTTGCAGCGCCTGCTGCTGCTCTTTCTCCTCCTCGGCACTGCGTGCTGCAGCTTCGGCGCTGCCGGGCTGCAGGAGCACGGACGCGGTCGCAGTGCCGGCCAGCCGTGTGTTGTCCTTGGTGAAGCGCGGCGGCTCGGTGGCGCGCATGTAGGCCGCGCGCAGCTCGGCCGCCGGGATGCTGCAGGGGTCGAACCCCACGGGCACCCTGGGCGTGACCGGTGGATCGAGCTCGCGGCGCAGCCAGTCGGCCTTGATGCCCTGGCCACCGGCACAGAAGGCGCGCGCCCGGTCGATCTCGGACGTGAAGTTGAGCGTGAGGCCGTGATGGCGGATGCGCACCACGTCCTCGGCCGACCAGGTCGACGGCTGGTAGCCCAGCAGCGCGAACTCCTTCGGCAGCAGCGCCGGCTGCGCACGCACCTGCGCCACATAGGCGTTGACGCCGGCCRTGAAGGCCTCGGCCACGCGCTTGGCATCGGAGCCGTAGGCCAGCCATTCGCGGTACATGTCGCCGCGGTAGAGCACGGCGCGCGCGGCGCGGTCGCTCTCGACCCAGGCGGGGCCGAAGTCCTTGGCCATCTCGCCCAGGCCGCGCTTGCGCCAGAGATCCATCTGCCAGAGCCGGTCGCGCGCGGCAATGAAGCCCTGCGCAACGAAAGCGTCGTAGAGCGTGCCGGCGTAGAGATGCGGCACGCCCCAGCGGTCGATCAGCACCTCCGCCGGCTTCTCCAGGCCGGGCACCGCGAAGGACGACGGCGCGCGCGGCGGCGTCTGCACATCGGGTGGTCCGGATGCGCAGCCCGCGAGCACCAGGGCCGCGAGCGCCGTGGCGCCAATGGAATGCCTTTGACCTGACGAGCGCCGCGACGTGGGGCGCAGGTGTCTTGTTCTCATGCGTCTTGTCTCCTGCCGGGTGGAATTTGGCAGCGCACAGTATCCCGATTTGCGCGTTCGCTGGGTGCTGCGAGGGATGACTTGTAGACTTCCTCCTACATGCAGCAAACACCCTCCTCTTCCTCCTGCAGCGGCTGGCTCGGCGGCGCGATCCGCCGCATCGAGGCCGACTACCAGCGCAGCGCCGACACGCACCTGATCCCGCTGCCGCTGCCCGCGCTCGCCGCGGCCGGCATCGACCTGTACCTGAAGGACGAATCGACCCATCCCACCGGCAGCCTCAAGCATCGGCTCGCGCGTTCGCTCTTTCTCTATGCGCTGTGCAACGGATGGGTGCGCGAGGGCACCACCATCGTCGAGGCCTCGAGCGGCTCGACGGCGGTCAGCGAGGCCTATTTCGCGCGGCTGCTGGGCCTGCCCTTCATCGCGGTGATGCCGCGCAGCACCTCGCCCGAGAAGGTGGCGCAGATCGCCTTCTACGGCGCGCGCTGCCACTTCGTCGACCATGCGGCGCAGGTCTACGAGGAAGCGCACGCGCTCGCCGAGCAGACCGGCGGCCACTACATGGACCAGTTCACGTACGCCGAGCGCGCCACCGACTGGCGCGGCAACAACAACATCGCCGAAAGCATGTTCCAGCAGATGGCGCGCGAGCGGCATCCGGTGCCGGCGTGGATCGTGGTGGGCGCAGGCACCGGCGGCACCAGCGCCACCATCGGGCGCTATCTGCGCTACCGCTGCCATGACACGCAGGTGTGCGTGCCTGATCCCGAGGGCTCGGTGTTCTCGGCCTACCACCGCAGCGGCGACGCCACGCTGACCGCGGCGGGCTCGCGCATCGAAGGCATCGGCCGGCCGCGCGTGGAGCCGAGCTTCATCCGTTCGCTGGTCGACCGGATGATCGAAGTGCCCAATCTCGATTCGGTGGCCGCCATGCACGCGCTCTCGGCGCTGCTCGGCCGCAAGGTGGGCCCGTCGACTGGCACCAACTTCGTCGGCATGCTGGCCATTGCCGGCGAGATGCGCGCGGCCGGCCGGCAAGGCTCCATTCTTTCGCTGCTGTGCGATGCGGGCGAGCGCTACCTGCCGAGCTATCACGATGCCGCCTGGGTGCAGAACGCGTTCGGCGACATCGGYCCGGCGCAGCAGCGCATCGACGCACTGGTTGCGGGGTGATGCCGCCGGCCGCGTTCTTTCACAAGCTCTCGCGCCGCAGCCTGCTGCTCGCGGCGCTGGCCGCCGCGCCCGCAAGCTGGGCGCTGCCCGCGCGCACGCTGCAGTTCCCGCGCGACTACGGCAGCCACCCCGATCTGCAGACCGAGTGGTGGTACATCAC
>NZ_JBFTPJ010000520.1:0-4194 GCF_056398445.1 Variovorax sp. 01T439_2 | reverse complement strand
GTGCAGCCCACCGAGGCCGGGCACCAGCTGGTGCAGCGGGCCCGCAACCTGCTGCGCGAGGTGAACGACATCAAGGCGCTGCTCGGCAGCGACGTGGCCGGCGGCGAGCTGCTCGTTGGCACCATCAACACGGCCATCCACAGCCTGCTGCCGGACATCCTCGCGCGCTTCGTGAAGACGCATCCCGGCGTCAAGGTGTTCCTGCAGTCGGGCACCACGGCCACGCTCTACAAGGCAGTGCAGCAGGGCGATCTCGACGCGGCCGTGTGCCTCTACCCGCCCTATGTGCTCGCCAAGACCTTCGACTGGTCGCTGCTGCGCGAGGAGCCGCTGGTGCTGCTGGCGCCCAGCCGCCTCGCTCGGCGCGATCCGCACGAGCTGCTGCGCACCTCGCCGCTGATCCGCTACGACCGCAACCTGGGCGGCGGCAAGCAGGCCGACCGCTACCTGCGCGCCGCCGGCATCGTGCCGCAGGAGCGTTTCGAACTCAGTTCGCTGCTGGCCATTGCCATGATGGTCGACCGCGGCCTGGGCGTCTCGCTGGTGCCCGACATCGCGTCGCCATTGCTCGACGGCCAGCGCGTCGCGAAGATTGCGCTGCCGCTGCCTTCGGAGCCGCGGCGATTCGGCGTCCTGTGGCAGCGCGCATCGCCGCGCCTGCGATTGATCCAGGGCTTTGTCGACAGCGCGCGGATGGTGACCGAAGGGAAGCCGCGCGGCGCGAACCACAAATGAAAAGGGCCGCCCGCAGGCGACCCTTTCATCCGCGCAAGCGCGCAGCGGTTTACTACTTCTTGTCGCCGCCGGGCACCTTGCCTTCGACGCCCTTGACGTAGAAGTTCACACCCGACAGAAACTTGTCGTCGGCCACGGCATCCTTGGCGACCACTTCCTTGCCGTCCTGGCCCAGGATCGGGCCCTTCCAGATCACGAAGCTGCCGTCCTTCAGGCCCTTCTTCACTTCCTCGACCTTGGCCTTGGTTTCGGCCGGCACGTCCTCGGCGATCGAGACGAGGTCGATGGCGCCTTCCTTCACGCCCCACCAGGCCTGGCCCGTGGCCCACTTGCCGTCGAGTGCGTCCTGCGTGGCCTTGATGTAGTACGGCGCCCAGTTGATGGTGGCCGAGGCCAGGTGGGCCTTGGGGCCGTAGGCGGTCATGTCCGAATCCCAGCCGAAGGCGCGCTTGCCCTTTTCCTGCGCGGTCTTGAGCACGGCCGGCGAGTCGGTGTTCTGGAACAGCACGTCGGCGCCGCCGTTGATGAGGGCGGTGGCGGCTTCGGTTTCCTTGGGCGGGCTGAACCATTCGTTCACCCACACCACCTTGGTCGTGATCTTCGGGTTGACCGACTGCGCGCCCAGCGTGAAGCTGTTGATGTTGCGCAGCACCTCGGGAATCGGCACCGAGCCGACCACGCCGAGCGTGTTGCTCTTGGTCATGGCGCCGGCAATGACGCCGGCCATGTAGGCGCCTTCGTAGGTGCGGCTGTCGTAAGTGCGCATGTTCTCGGCGGTCTTGTAGCCGGTGGCATGCTCGAACTTCACGTCCTTGCTGTCGGCGGCCACCTTGAGCATCGGCTCCATGTAGCCGAAGGTGGTGCCGAAGATCAGCTTGTTGCCTTGGCCGACCATGTCGCGGAACACGCGCTCGGCGTCGGCGCCCTCGGGCACGCTCTCGACGAAGGTGGTCTTGATCTTGTCGCCGAATTCCTTCTCGAGCGCCTTGCGGCCGTTGTCGTGCGCGAAGGTCCAGCCGCCGTCGCCCACCGGGCCGATGTATGCGAATGCGATGTTGAGCGGCGCTGCCGGTGCCGGAGCGGCGGCAGCGGGTGCCGGCGCCGGCGCGGGGGTTGCAGCCGGTGCAGCCGCTTCCTCTTTCTTGCCGCAGCCGATCAGGGCCGCCGAAGCGACCGCCGTGAGGGCGGCCAGCTTGAGCAGGGAGCGCTTGTTCAGATCATTCATTGTCGGAAATCCTCAAAAAGGACAGGTTGGCGGAAATCGAGAAGCGAGATTATGAGCCGGGGTAGAACGGTTTTCCGATCGAAGCGGGCATGTTGATGCGGATGAAGGCCGGGTTGCGCGAGATCAGCGCCAGCACCACGATGGGCGCGATGTACTGCAGCATGCTGAGGAACTGCGGCGGCACGTCGACGCCGCTGCTCTGCAGGTGGAAGCCCAGCATCGAGACGCCGCCGAACAGGTAGGCGCCCAGCAGCACGCGGATCGGCCGCCAGGTGGCGAAGGTGGTGAGCGCCAGCGCGATCCAGCCGCGGCCCGCGACCATGCCCTCGACCCACAGCGGCGTATAGACGGTCGACAGGTACGCCCCCGCCAGGCCGCAGAGCGCGCCGCCCGCGATCACCGCCATGAAGCGGATGCGCCGCACCGGATAGCCGAGCGCATGCGCCGATTCGGGCGACTCGCCCACCGAGCGCAGCACGAGCCCGGCGCGGGTGCGGTAGAGAAACCAGATGAGGCCGAAGGTCAGCACCACGGCGAAATACACCATGGGGTGGTGGCGGAAAAGCGCGGGCCCGACGAGCGGGATGTCGCCGAGCACCGGCACGGCGTACGACACGCTCTCGGGCAGCTTGGCCTGCACGAAGTTGATGCCCACGAAGGCGGAGAAGCCGACGCCGAAAAGGCTGAGGGCGAGGCCGGTGGCGTACTGGTTGGTGTTGAGCCAGATCACCAGCACACCGAAGAAGGCGGCAAGCAAGGCACCGGCCGCCATGCCGGCCAGGAAGCCGAGCCAGGGGTTGTGGGTGATGACGACCGTCGCAAAGCCGGCGATGGCGGCGCAGAGCATCATGCCCTCGGCACCGAGGTTGACGATGCCGGCCTTCTCGTTGATGAGCAGGCCCAGTGCCGCGATGGCGAGCACGGTGCCGGCGCTCAGCGTCGAGCCTAGGAGGAGTGCGTAGCTGTCCATGTCAGTGGCTTCCCCGTGCGTTTCGTTGTTCGGTTGTTTTCGGGCGCTCGTGTTCGGGGCGCGTGCACAGGCCACCGGGTACTCCCCTCCGCGAATGTCCCCCGGGGGCTGCGCCCCCTCCTCCTTGATTTCGCTGCGGGGAGCACCCGATGCCCTGTGCACCTGGGCACGCTGCTGTTGTGCGGCGGGCCATTCAAAGCACTCCTTCGGTCGAACGCACGGCCGGCGCCGTCAACGGCGTGCTGGCTTGCAGCGAACTCGTCGTTCCCGTGGAAGCCGCCGTTTTTGCCGCGGCCTTGCGGCGGATGCGATAGGCGATCAAGGTGTCGCAGGCCAGCAGCGTGAAGAGCAGCAAACCCTGGAACACGCCGGTCAGCGACTTGGGCAGGCCCAGGCGCGACTGCGCGAGYTCGCCGCCGATGTAGAACATGCTCATSAGGATGGCCGAGAACACCATGCCGACCGGATGCAGCCGGCCGACGAAAGCCACGATGATGGCCGCGAAGCCGTAGCCGGCCGGCACGTAGGGCGTGAGCTGGCCGAGCGGGCCTGCCACTTCGAGCGCACCGGCCAGGCCCGCCGCGCCGCCCGAGGTCAGCAGCGCGATCCAGATGGCGCGGCGTGCCGAGAAGCCCGCATAGCGCGCGGCCGCGGGCGCGAGCCCGCCGACCTGCTGCGCAAAACCCGCGCGCGTGCGGAACAGGAACACCCAGAGCGCACCCACGCCCAGCAGCGCGATGATCAGCCCGATGCTCACGCGCGAMCCCTTGAAGAGCCGCGGGATCTGCGTCACGGCCTCGAAGGTCTTCGATTGCGGAAAGTTGTAGCCCTGCGGATCCTTCCAGGGGCCGAACACCATGTAGCCCAGCAGCAGCGTGGCCACGTACACCAGCATCAGGCTCACGAGGATCTCGTTGGCGTTGAACCGGTCGCGCAGGAAGGCCACGATGCCGGCCCACACCATGCCGCCGATGGTGCCCGCAACGAGAATGGCCACCACGATCCACGAGCCCGTGCTCTTGTCGGCCATCAGCGCGACGCCGCCCGCGGCAATGGCGCCGAACACGAACTGGCCCTCGGCGCCGATGTTCCAGACGTTGGAGCGAAAGCACACCGCCAGCCCGAGCGCGATGATGAGCAGCGGCGTCGCCTTGATCGTGAGCTCGCCGATCGCGTAGCCGCTCTTGATCGGCTCGTAGAAGAACACCAAGAGGCCCTTGACCGGGTCCTTGCCGAGCGCGGCGAACAGCGCCACGCCGATCAG
>NZ_JBFTPJ010000519.1:0-4200 GCF_056398445.1 Variovorax sp. 01T439_2 | reverse complement strand
GCGGTGTATGGCGCCATTGCGGTCAGCACCACCAGCGGACGATCGCCCAGATGCTGGAAGTCCATGGCTTCGGCCAGCGAGGCGTCGACCGCATCGCTTTCGGCGAGCTGCGTGCGCAGCGACTTGGGCGCGAAGGCGCGGACCGCCTGCATGTCCTGTGCGCTGTGGTGCGGGCTCTCCGGCAGCAGCACCGGCGCGGCCGCGCGCAGCACGCCGAACGGTGCCAGCGCAATGCCGATGCGCGAGCGCATCGAGCGCGATTCGGTCATGAAATGCGCCACGCGCTCGACCTGCTCCGGATGCGACGGATCGACCAGCACCAGCCCCGCGACCTCGGCGCCGAAGCGATGCGTGAAGCCCAGCGCGTAGAGCCCGCCCAGCGATTGGCCGGCCAGCACGAAGGGGCCGCGTTCGCCCGACTTGGCCAGCACGGCGTGAAGATCGTGCACCGCCTGCGCTGCGCCCGGCGGCGTGTTCGAAGGATCGCTCCACATCAGCCCCGCGCGGCTGTAGGCGCATGCGCGCGTGTGCGCCGCGACCTTCGGCTGCACGGCCGACCAGCTCAGCGATCCGTCCACGCTCAGGCCCGCTTCGAACACCACGGTGGGAGAACCGGTGCCGCGGCAGTCGAGCTGGATGCGGCGTCCGGCGCCGACGTCGACCATCTTCCCGGGCGCCGGGAAGTCTCGTACCGCGCGGTAGCGACCGATCTGCTCGTAGGCAATGCCGGCCAGAGCCGCCAGCACGGCGAGCGCCGCGGCCGCGGCAAGGCCGGCGCGCAGCGTGCTGTGTCTTGAAGTTCTCACTGTGCGGCTTTATGGCATGAAGACGCCGCTCGCGCCATGGGTTGATTTTATATAAGTTACCTATATCGTAGGCAGACTACGATTTCGACAGATATTTCAAGTTTGCCATTACTTGAAAAAAGTGCTTGAATCGCAGCATGGCTACGATTGGAAAGAGCAAACTAAACGCGCTCTATACCCGCCTGGTCCCTGGAATTCCACTGACCTCAGAAGACTTGGCGGCCCTGGGGATCTCCGCGGACCTCGCCGTGCACTATGTGCGCGCCGGCTGGCTCACGCGTCTGACACGCGGCGTGTTCTGTCGTCCCAACGACACCCTGGCCCTGCATCCGAGCCTCGTTCTGCTGCAGCGACAGCTGGCGGGCTTGCACGTGGGCGGCAAGTCGGCGCTGGACTGGTACGGCGTGCGCCAGTATGTGGCGCAGCAGCCAGTACTTCAGCTTTATGGTTGGGCGGCGGGGCACCTGCCGGACTGGTTCACTGGGCGCTTTCCGGCCGAGTACCACCGCAAGCGGCTGTTCGACGAGCAACCGGGCGCCTTGCTGCACGCTGGCCCTTTTGAGAAGCGCGACGGGGCGGCGCAGGTGGCTGAACCGGAGCGCGCCTTGTTGGAGTTGCTGAGCGAGGTAGGCGTACGCCAGCCGCTGCAGGAAGCCCGCGAACTTGTGGAGAGCACCTACAGCCTGCGCGCCAATGTGTTGGGCGAGCTGCTGCGGCGGTGCACGAGCGTCAAGACCGTACGGTTGTGCCTGCAGCTCGGCCGCGAGGCCTCTGTGCCCTGGGCGGCCAAGCTCGATCCAGCCACGCTGCCAACGGGCAGCGGCCGGCCCTGGGTGTCCCGTTCGGCCGACGGCCTGTTGGTGCTCAAGCCATGAACCCCGCCTATCTGGAGACCGCGCGCCTGTTGATACAGGTGGCGCCGCTCGTCTTTGCGGACGACACCTTCGCCCTGAAGGGTGGCACCGCGATCAATCTGTTCGTGCGCGACATGCCGCGCCTGTCAGTAGACCTGGATCTGGTATTCCCCGATCACACGCTGCCGCGCGACGCGGCGCTGGCGCGCATCAACGAAGCTATTCGCCAAGCGTCTGAGCGCTTGAAGAGGCGAGGCTTCCAGACGCACGCCCCGGCAGCGCTGGCAGGCGAAACCAAGCTGCTGGTGCGCCGCGGCTCGGTTCAGGTGAAGATCGAAGTCAACTTCGTGATGCGGGGCTCCGTGCGGCCGGTGCGCCGAGCCGCGCTCACGCCGGCCGCGCGTGACATGTTGATGGCAGACCTGGAGATTCCGGTGGTGTCGCTGGAGGACGTGTACGGCGGCAAGCTGGTGGCGGCGCTGGACCGCCAGCATCCGCGTGACCTGTTCGACGTGATGCAGCTCTTTGCGCGTGAAGGCATCACACCCGGCATCCGCCGCGCCTTCGTGGTCTACCTGGCCAGCAGCAACCGGCCGGTGCACGAAGTGCTGTTTCCGCCGCTGCGCGACATCCGGCACGACTTCGAGCACAACTTCCAGGGCATGATGGCCGAGCCGGTGCCGCTCGACGCACTGCTCGCGGCCCGGGAGCGCCTCACGCGTGAGATCCAGCAGGGGCTCGACGACGATGAGCGGCGCTTCCTGCGATCGCTGGTCGCCGGCGCACCCGAGTGCGCGCTGCCAGGCATCGGGCATTTGGAAGATCACCCGGGCGTGCGATGGAAGCTCCACAACCTGGCGCAGCTGCAAAAGACAAACCCGAAGAAGTTTGCCGAACAAGCCGAGACGCTGACCGCTCGGCTGGCCACAGTGGCTTCGAGTGCGAGTGTCCCGCTGTCCTCAAGGAAGGAATGAGCATGGACATCCGTCAGCTGCGCTATTTCGTCAAGGTCGTCGAGCTCAAGAACATCACGACCGCGGCGGAGGCGCTTTTCATCGCCCAGCCTTCCTTGAGCCAGCACATGGCCAATCTGGAGTCGGAGCTCGGCGTCACCTTGCTGGAACGCAGTGTTCACGGCACGCGGGCCACGGCCATCGGCGAGCTGCTCTATCGCCATGCGAAGACGATCCTGCGGCAGTTCGAAGACACCCGCTCGGCCATCCGGCAGGAGAGCGAATCGCCTTCGGGCCGGGTGGCCATCGGGTTCCCGACCAGCACCTCGCGCATCCTGACCGCGCCGCTGCTGGCGCGGCTGCAGGAGCGCTATCCGCTGATCGAACTGGAAATGGTGGAGGCCTCCAGCGGGGACTTGACGGGGCAGGTGGCGGCCGACCGGCTGGCGCTGGCGGTCACGATGGATGCCCGGGCCGATTCGCGCCTGCGCATCGAGCCGATCCTGGAGGAAGAACTGTTCGTGGTGGTGGCCTCGTCGCAAAAAGCACCGCGCGCCTTCGGCATCGAGGCCTTTGCCAAGCTGCCGCTGCTGCTGCCCACGCATCCGAATTCGGTGCGCGTGGCCACCGAGCGGCTGCTGCGCGATCGCCAACTGAAATTCCGCCTGGTGGCCGAAACCAGCGCAGTGGAAATCCTGATCCTGGCCGTCGAGCGCGGGCTCGGTGCCACGGTGCTGCCGACCGCGGCCTTTGCGCTGGCGCAGCAGCATGGCCGCGTGCGCGGCGTTCCCATCAAGGGACGGCCGCTGCTGCGCGAGCTGTCGCTGAGCCTGTCGGCCCCGGCGGCGCACAGTCCCGCCGTGCAATGCGTGCGCGAACTGCTGCTGCAAGTGATCGACGAGGAGATCGCAAGCAAGCGCTGGAAGGGCGTGCGGCGGTTCAGCGACGCAGGCTAGGGCGGTGCGCTCCTTCGCGAGCACCTCATGCTCATTCCACGCGGATGTTGTTCCTGGTGATGAAGGCACTCCAGAAAGCCTGGTCATCGATCGCGCGGCGGCGGATATCCGCTTCGCCGCCGCTCATGGCCGGCAGCGAGAGGTCGGCCAGCCGGGCCTTGACGGCCGGATCCGCCATCACCTTCTGCAGCGCGGCGTTGAAGGTGGCAACGACCTTCGGATCCAGGCGCGCCGGGCCGGCAATCGCGTACCAGCCGGGCATCGGCGGCACGTTCAGTCCCGCCTCCTTCACCGTCGGCACCTGGGGCCACTGCGGCACGCGGCTGGCGCCGAGCACCGCCACCGCCTGCACCTTGCCCGACTGCACCTGCGGCAGCGCCGGGCCGACCACGCTCACCATGGCGTCGACCTCGCCCGCCAGCACGGCCGTGAGCGCCGCGGCCGAGCCCTTGTAGGGCACGTGCATCAGCTTGACGCCCGCGGTCGCGGCGATCAGTTCCATCGCGATGTGGGTGGAGTTGCCGATGCCGGCGCTGCCGAAGGTCAGTTCGCCGTTCTTCGCCTTCGCCTGCTCGAGAAACTGCGCGAAGGTCTTGATGCCGCTCTTGTTGCTCGTCACCAGCACGAAGGG
>NZ_JBFTPJ010000518.1:0-4212 GCF_056398445.1 Variovorax sp. 01T439_2 | reverse complement strand
CCATTGGACCGTGCTCGAACTCAGCGCCGCGATCGCAGCGGTTCGGAACGCGCAGGGAGCCGGCAGCAAGCACAGCTGAACGAGAGGTGGAGGCCGCTCGATGTGCTGGTTGGCGACCCAAAGCAGTTTCTCGTCGCGAAACAATCGAGGGGAGCCGCGTCCCTCCTGTTCCTTGACCACCACCACATCAAGTTCTCCGGCATCGAAGGCGTGGAGCAAGGTCTCGCTGAGCGCCACCTTGACGCTCAGTTCGACACGTGGCAGTAGCCGGTGGATCCGAGCGAGCAACTCAGGGAGGCGATGCGGGACCAGGTATTCAACAATGCCGAGCCGAAGGCGTCCTTCAAGGTTGCTGCGACCAAGCATGCCGATGGCCTCATCGTTCAGGCGCATCAGACCGACAGCGTAGTTAAGAAATTGCTCCCCAGCAGCAGTGAGTCGGACCTGGCGACTGCTGCGAAGAAAAAGTGCGACTCCGAGCAACTCTTCCAATCGTTGAACCCTGGTGCTGATCGCCGACTGCGATCTGCAGAGGCGCTTGGATGCCCCGGTAAAACTCTGCGCGTCTGAGACGGCAACAAAGCAACGAATGAGGTCAATGTCCAGATCTCGCATATCAATCCGACTTTCGCATAGGTCCTATCGATACTATGCGTTTTGTCGGCTGATTGAGCGCACTTAAGCTGTCTCCACACAAATTTGGAGAAGTGATGCGCGCTGCTTGGTACGAGCGGGTCGGACCCGCGAAAGAGGTTTTTCTGTACGGAGATCGTCCGATGCCGACCCCAGGTCGAGGGGAAGTCCTTGTGCAACTGCATGCATCGGGCGTGAATCCTTCCGACGTGAAGGCGAGGGCCGGAGTTCGCGGCGGGAAGAGCGAACTTCCCTTTCCTTTCATCGTTCCTCACAGCGACGGCGCTGGCGTCGTTGTCGAGTGTGGATCCGACTGCAGCGGCCGAATACTTCCCGGGCGCAGAGTCTGGATAAGCAACGGCCAGTGGCGCCGCGCCTGCGGAACGGCGGCGCAATACATCGCGATCGACGAGAGGCTGGTATTCCCGCTGGCCGACAACACTTCGTACGAGACCGGTGCAGCCCTTGGCATTCCGGCGCTCACGGCGTGCCACGTCACGACAGGCTTTGGTGACATCGCGGGGCGCGTTGTTCTTGTCAGCGGAGGGGCTGGCACGGTAGGACGTCTTGCGGTCCAGGTCGCCAAGCATGCCGGCGCCTTTGTCGTGGCATCCGGTCATGGCTCAGTCGAAGAACAGCGTATCGTCAGCGCTGGTGCTGATGCTTTTGTTGATTACACAAGTCCGACCCTTGTCACAGATGTCCTCGACGCAACCAAGGGCCGAGGCGTAGACCACGCGGTCGAAGTCGAGTTTGGGGCCAATGTCGAAGATCTAGCCGATCTGCTCTCGGATCGAGCGACGGTTGTGACGTACGGCTCCGCACGCGTGATGCGGCCTGAGATGCCTTTCTACAAGTTCCTTTTCAAGGGCATCCAGCTTCAGTTCGTGCTGGTCTATTTGCTGACGCAGGAGGAACGGACCGGCGCCGCCGACCGCGTCAATCGCCTTTTGGAGCAGGGCACATTGGATGTGCCGATTCATGAGGTGGTACAGCTCCAAGATTGCGCACGCGCACACGAAATTGTGGAGAGCGGCCATCGTTCAGGTGCGGTCATCGTGGACGTGGTGAGCGCCGCATGATCTCTTCGCACACCCATGTGAAGACCGCGCTCATCACGGGGTCGACCAGTGGAATCGGTCTCGCAATCGCAGCGGCCATGTCGGCTGCAGGCTGGCGGATCGCACTTCATGGTCTTGGAGCGAGAGATGAAGTAGCGAAAGCTATTGATGAAGTTTCCGCGCGAGGAACTGCTGAAAGCTCGCCCAAGCACTTCGAGGCCGATTTGCGTTCGGCTGCGGCAGCACGGCAGCTCATCGTGGATGTGGAAGACGCGATGGGCCATGTTGATCTGCTTGTCAACAACGCCGGGATCCAATTCACCGCTCGTGTCGAGGACTTTCCGGTGTCGAAGTGGGACGAGATCATCGCGATCAATCTTTCTTCTGTATTTCACGTCAGCGCAGCCGTGTTGCCAGGAATGCAAGAGCGCCAGCACGGTCGAATCATCAGTATCGCTTCCGCGCACGGACTGGTTGCATCCGCAGAGAAGGCTGCGTATGTCGCCGCGAAGCACGGCGTTGTCGGTTTGACGAAGACCATTGCGCTCGAGAATGCCAAATCGGACATCACCTGCAACGCTATCTGCCCAGGATGGGTCAAAACGGGGCTGGTCGAGACTCAGATCAACAAATACATGGAACGTAACAACGTGTCCTATCAGGACGCAATGGCGGCGCTGCTGTCCGGCAAGGAACCCAGCGAACGGTTCACCACTCCGGACCAGATTGCTGCCGCTGTGCTCTTTCTCGCGAGCGAGGCGGGCAACAACATCACCGGCATCAGCCTCGCCATGGACGGTGGCTGGACCGCTCAATAGTTTTCCGGCAGGAGCCAATATGAAGAACGATGTTTTCGTCGTCAGCGCTGTTCGAACAGCTGTCGGCACATTCGGAGGGTCGCTGGCCTCGGTCGCTCCTGCGGTGCTGGCGACGCAAGTCGTGCAGTCTGCGCTCAAGCATGCGTCGGTGGACGGTCAACTTGTTGGCCAAGTAGTGTTCGGTCACGTCATCAACACTGAGCCCGCCGACATGTACCTTTCAAGGGTAGCAGCGCTCAACGGAGGATGCGACATCGCGTGCAGTGCCTTCAATGTCAACCGGCTATGTGGCTCCGGCCTTCAAGCCGTTGTAGGTGCAGCCCAATCCATTCTCCTGGGAGATGTTGACGTCGCAATTGCCGGCGGCGCTGAGAGTATGAGCCGCTCGCCATACTTGAGCCAAGCCTCACGCTGGGGTGGGCGCATGGGAGATCTCACATTAGTCGACGCGCTGACCGGTGTGCTCCACGACCCGTTTTTCGGTATGCACATGGGTGTAACTGCAGAGAACGTTGCGGAGCAATGGAAGATCAGTCGCGCCGAGCAAGATGAACTCGCGCTTGAAAGTCACAGGCGAGCTCAGCGATCAATTCAGGAGGGCCGTTTCTCAGAGCAGATAGTTCCGATTGCGGTCAAGAACAAGGGTAAAGCAAACACATTCGAAAGGGACGAACACGTCCGCTTCGACAGCAAACTGTCTGATTTTTCTGAACTGCGGCCAGTGTTCAAGCGCGAATCCGGGACTGTCACTGCAGGCAACTCTTCGGGTATCAACGATGCCGCAAGCGCTGTGGTGTTGGCGAGCGGACATGCGGTGTCGACCTATGGACTGAAGCCGATGGCAAGGCTGGTTGCATATGCGCATTCTGGCGTTGACCCCAAGTTCATGGGAATCGGCCCCGTGCCTGCCACCCAAGCTGTGCTGAAGAAGGCTGGGCTTGGGATTGCAGACCTCGATGTCATCGAGGCGAACGAAGCATTCGCGGCTCAAGCTCTCGCCGTCACCAAGGCGCTCGGTCTGGACCCGAACAAGGTCAATCCCAACGGGTCTGGGATCTCTCTCGGTCACCCTATAGGAGCAACGGGAGCGATCATCACTACGAAGGCAGTGCACGAATTGAGGCGAGTGGGGGGAAGGTATGCACTGGTCACGATGTGCATCGGAGGTGGCCAGGGGATTGCCGTAGTCTTCGAGAGCGTCGTTTGACGCAATGTATGAGCGGGAATTTGATTTCCCGACGCGAGAATTTATCGCCTGGCGCAGGTCGCGCTTCTAGGCCTCGTGGGCATGAGGCGCCGCACGCGTTGGAGCGTGCATCAGATTCCTGAAATTCAATGTTTATGGAGCGGAGATGAATTCGTTGAACACAGTTGGCGTCGTCGGCGGCGGTTTGATGGGGAGCGGCATTGCCGCCAAGTTGGCAGCGGGGGGGCGGAGGGTTGTCGTCCACGATAGCAATGCCAGCGTGAGAGCAGGCGTAACGCAGAGATGCACTCATGTTTTCGAGGAGCTTGGACGGGCAGGGATGTTGGATGCGGTCAGCAAAGAGGCTGCGATGGGCCGGATCAGCGTTGCATCCACTCTTGATGAACTGTCGGCGACGGATTTTGTGATCGAAGCAGTTGTCGAAGAACTGTCGGTCAAGGTTGATATTTTCTCTGACCTTGAGGCGATTCTGAGACCGGAAGTGGTTATAGCC